>CANGUQ010000040.1 GCA_947456915.1 Betaproteobacteria bacterium | reverse complement strand
GACGGCGATCACCCGCAGGCGCACCTGGGGACGGTCAGCGCTCGCCCCCGGTCGCCGCCGCGGCGGCGACCGGGGGCGAGCGCTGACCGTCCCCAGGTGCGCCTGCGGGTGATCGCCGTCGGCGAACGGGTCCCGCCGTGGATCGAAGCCGGCATCGCCGAGTACCGCAGCCGTCTGCCACGCGCGTGGCCGCTCGAGCTGCAGACGGTGCGTGCGAGTGCGCGTACGCAGGGCAAGCCGGTTCCGGTGCTGCTCGACGCCGAGGCGCAACGGCTCGAGCAGGCGGTGCCCCGCGACTTCGTGCGCGTGGCCCTCGATGAGCGCGGCCGCACGCTCGACACCCGCGAATTCGCCGCAAGCATCGGTCGCTGGCGCGAGCAGGCGCCCGGCGCGGCGTTCTGGATCGGCGGCGCCGACGGACTGGCACCGCGGCTGAAGTCGGGCGCGACCCTGCTGCTGTCGCTGTCGGCGCTCACCCTGCCCCACGCGCTGGCGCGGCTGGTACTGGTCGAGCAGCTCTACCGCTGCGTGTCGCTGCTGGAGAATCATCCGTACCACCGGGAGTGAGTCGACGATGTCCCCTCACCTGTATCTCGCTTCACACAGCCCGCGCCGGCGCGAACTGCTGCGCCAGATCAACGTGCGCTTCGAGACGCTGCTGCTGCGCGCCGACCGGCTGCGCGGCAGCGACGTCGAGGAAGTGCCGCTGGCCGGCGAGGCACCGGCTGACTACGTGGTACGTATCGCGCGCGCCAAGGCACAGTCTGGCGTGATCCGCATCCGCCAGCGCGCCCTCACCCCCGGCGTGGTGCTCGCTGCCGACACCGAGGTGATCCTCGACGACGAAGCGCTGGGCAAGCCGCGCGATGCCGAGGCGGCTGCGCAGATGCTGCAACGCCTGTCCGGACGCAGGCACGAGGTACTCAGCGCGGTAGCGGTGGCCACCGGCGAATCCGCGATCGATCTGCGACTGTCGCGCAGCTTCGTCGAGATCCGGCCGCTCGAGGCCGCCGAGATCCGGCGCTACGTCGCCACCGGCGAGCCGCTCGACAAGGCCGGTGCCTACGCAGTGCAGGGCCTGGGGGCGATGTTCGTCGCCCGGCTGGAGGGCAGCTACTCCGGGGTGATGGGGCTGCCACTCTACGAGACGGTGGAACTGCTGCGCGCGGCCGGCTTCCAGTTGCCGTAGCCGTCGCGGGCCGGCGTCCCTGGCTGCCGATACACTAGGGCCGTCACCACGTCAGCCCGACGTCCCGTCACGATCGCGCCAAAGCCACCGATGAGCGAAGACATTCTGGTCAACGTCACGCCGCAGGAGACGCGCGTCGCGGTGATCGAGCAGGGCAGCGTGCAGGAGCTGCACATCGAGCGAGCACGCAGCCGCGGGCTGGTCGGAAACCTCTATCTCGGGCGCGTCGCGCGTGTGCTGCCGGGAATGCAGTCGGCGTTCATCGACATCGGTCTGGACCGGGCAGCATTCCTGCACGTGGGCGATATCCACGGCTACCGCCAGGGAAGCGGCAGCGATGCGGCGAGGCCGATCGAGAAGATTCTGCAGGAGGGGCAGCCGCTGCTCGTGCAGGTGATCAAGGACCCGATCGGCACGAAGGGGGCGCGGCTGTCGACCCAGATCTCGCTCGCCGGGCGTCTGCTCGTGTATCTGCCGCAGGACCCGCACATCGGCATTTCCCAGCGCATCGAGAACGAGGCCGAGCGCGACCACCTGCGCGAGATGGTCGAGCGCGCACGGCCGGCCGACGAGCCGGGCGGCTTCATCATCCGCACCGTCGCCGAGGCAGCGAACGAACGCGAACTCGCCAACGACGTGGCCTACCTGCGCGCGCTGTGGTCGGCGATCCAGGACACCGCAAGGAGCGCACGCGCACCGGCGCTGGTGCACGAGGAGCTGAGCCTCGCGCTGCGCGTGCTGCGCGACATGTTCGGCGACGAGACGCGCCGGGTGATCATCGATTCGCGCGAGACGCATCAACGCGCCTCGGCGTTCGCCGAGCGCTTCATGCCGGAGAAGGTCGCCCGCGTCGAGCACTACGTGGGCGAGCGTCCGCTCTTCGACCTGTATTCGGTTGACGCCGAGATCGAGCGAGCCCTGTCGCGCCGCGTGGACCTGAAGTCGGGGGGCTATCTGATCATCGACCAGACCGAGGCGATGACCACCGTCGACGTGAATACCGGAGCGTTCGTCGGTGCGCGCAACTTCGACGACACCATCTTCAAGACCAACCTGGAGGCGTGCCTGGCGATTGCCCGTCAGCTGCGGCTGCGCAACCTCGGGGGCATCATCATCATCGACTTCATCGACATGGACACGTCGGAACACCGCGACGCGGTGCTGGCCGAGCTGAACAAGGCCCTCGCGCGCGACCGGACGCGACTGTCGGTGAACGGCTTCACCAGCCTGGGACTGGTCGAGATGACCCGCAAGCGTACCCGCGAAAGCCTCGCGCACGTGCTGTGCGAACCGTGCGAAGTGTGCGCGGGTCGGGGTGAAGTGCGCACTGCGCAGACCGTCTGCTACACGATCCTGCGCGAGATCGTGCGCGAAGCGCGCCAGTTCAACGCGCGCGAGTACCGCATTCTCGCCTCACAGAAGGTGATCGACCTGTTCCTCGACGAGGAGTCGAACAGTCTGGCCATGCTCGGCGACTTCATCGGCAAGCCGATCTCGCTGCAGGTGGAGACGGCCTACGCCCAGGAACAGTACGACGTCATCCTGAAGTAGCAGGCGCGACGGCGTCTCAGGCCACCCGCACCTGCATCAGCGGCTGCGTCTGGCTGCTCGTGGGCGAGGACCGATGGCCGGACCCCGGAAGGAACTCGGGCACGCGCAGCATCTCGCGCACCTCCTGAAGTTCGTCGGCATGCCGGGCGAGCGAGATCTGCAGCCGGCCCAGTTCCTGGATACGGGTCTCGAGCGCGCGCACGTTGTCGGCGATCTTGCGCAGGTTCTCCAGCCTGCGGTCGAGCATCTCGCCGTGCTCGTTGAGCTGCATGGTCAGCGGCGACATTGCGGCATCGAGCCACAGGTCCATCTCGCTGGACACCTCGCTGAAGATCGCCTTCGCCCTGGCCACCAGCAGCGCGAAGAACTTGCGGATCACGATGCTTTGCGGCTGCATCACCGTCGCCGGATTCGAACAGAAGGCGATGGTGCGCTGCTTCAGCATCACCATCGACTCGTTGTAGCGCTCGAGCGAGAGCTCCGGAGGCGAGAGCTTCGCGAAGCCGTACTTGCCATGGAAGCTCGCATAGACGGTGTCCACCAGACCCTTGATCTGGTTGGCGAACTGGATGATCTTGCTGGTTTCCTTCTCGAAATGATCGAACAGCTGCTGCATCATGCGCGTCAGGCGCACGGTGAACAGCTGGTCGCCGAGCTTCTTGCGATAGCTCTCGCAGATGCCGTCGATCACTTCCTGGGCGAGATTGGACTGCAGGATGACGCCCTGCTTCATCACCACCCGGTGCGTGTTGCGGAAGTTCTGCAGCGTCTGCTGGTAAGCGGTGCGGTCCTGCTCGAGCTTGACCAGCATGCTGCGCACCATCGTCTCGTTCTTTCCGCGCAGGTTCACCAGTTCGTTGCGCTCCGAATGGGTCGCACGCAGCTTGGCGGTGATCGTCTCGAAGGACGCTTCGACCATCACGCCGAATTCGCGCGAGACGCGCTCGGCGAGGATGCGCCGCCGCTCGGGAATCATTGCCGAGAGCAGACTTTCCAGAACCTGGATGCCGCTGCGGTCGACCAGTTCGGCGTCGTCCTTGATGCGTCCGATGAGCGCCTTCTGTGCGGACAGCGGCAGCACATTCGTGCGTGGCAGATTGAGCGTGCGGGCGGTCGCCTCGATCTGCGTGTGAACTGCGCGAGCGATCTCGGAGTCGCTCTTCAGGTCGTCCCAGATCAGATCCACCTTGTTGAGCACCGCGACCGATCGAGGCACGTTGTGGTGCACGTGCCGCTGCCACAACTCCAGATCGCTTCGCGTGACGCCGGTGTCCATCCCCAGCAGGAAGAGCACGGCGTGTGCATTCGGGATCGTCGACAGCGTGAGTTCCGGTTCGGTCCCGAGCGCGTTGAGCCCCGGGGTGTCGAGGATCGACAGCCCCGCCTTGAGCATCGGGTGCGGAAAGTTCAGCAGCGCGTGCCGCCACGCGGGGATCTGCACCTCGCCGTCGCCGATGCCCTCGGCCACCGAGCGGTCGGGGCTCGTCTCGTCGTACAGACCGAGGCGCCGGGCGTGCTCGATGGTGACCACCTTGCTCTCGACCACCTTGGCAAGGGTAGCTGCCAGCTTCTCGGGATCGTCCAGATCGAGATTGATGCGGATCCACTCGATCGGCTTGCGCTTGAGCATCGCCACGCTCTCTTCCACCTCGCGCGTCTCGATCGGCAGCAGCCGAAGGTAGGGTCGCTCCGATGCGTCGTAGAAGATCTCGGTGGGGCACATCGTGGTGCGCCCGATGTCCGAGGGCAGCAGCCGGCGCTTGAAGTTGCTGAAGAACAGCGCGTTGATGAGTTCGGTCTTGCCACGCGAGTACTCGGCGATGAACGCGAGCAGCATGCGATCGCCGCGCAGACTCTCGATCAGGTCGTACATGCGCAGCGACTGTTCGATGTTCACGCCCTTGCTGGTGTCGAGCCGAGCGCGAAACGACTCTATGGCATCGACCAGACGGTCGCGCCAGCGCTGAAAATCGAGTACGTCCTGTTCGAGAATGCTGTTCATCGCCGGGGTATCGGAGTGACCCTTGGACAGGGAGCGAATGCTGCCGGGACGAGGCCGCCTGCGTTGCCCGGCGCGCGCTGCCAGTTCGCACCGGGACGCGCGAGCGCGGCCGTTGACGGTCCGCCTCCCCTTTCGCCATCATCTATGACGGCGAGCTTAGCGCGTTCTTTAGGCGCAGGTGCAGCGATTTCCTGCGAATTGCCCGCCGTCGGGCGGTCCGCTGCCACCGCTGGTCAACGCAGTCCCAGGATCAGCGTCTGCAGCCCGCCCACGAGCAGGATCAGCGCAAGCTGACAGACGATCAGCAGGACGAGCGGAGCCAGATCGAAGCCGGAGACCGGCTTGATCCGCATCTGGATCGGGCGCAGAAACGGCCGTGACAGCAAGACGAGCAGTGGCGCCACCGGTGAGTAGGGACTCACCCACGACAGCACTGCCTGCACGATCACGACCGTGAGCAGCATGTAGATGAACACGCGAAGCAGCTGCACGACGGCGAGCAGCGCCGAAATCAGCCACGTGGCGCCGCTCCCGTACAGGCCGGCCGTGCCCAGGCCCAGCACCGAGAGCAACAGCTCGAGCGCCCACGCCGTGAGCCATGCGAGCACCAGCGTGGCCAGATCGAGCCCCCACAGCCCGGGAACCACCCGCCGCAGCGGCCTGACGCCCCAGTTGGTGACCGCGGCGAGAAAGCCCGCCAGCGGGTTGTTGAACGGGGCGCGCGCCGCCTGCAGCCAGAACCGCAGCAGCAGGGCGACGATCAGCAGTGTGGCCAGCGTGTCGATCAGGAAGGCGATCGCCTGCGCAATCATTCCTGATCCTTCCCGAACTCGCTGCCCAGTTCGATCGCGCGCAGATGCGCGGCTGCCACCGCCTGCGCCGCCAGCGTGCGCACCGAGCCGGCTTCCAGGGCCGCGATACCGCGCTCGGTGGTACCGCCTCTGGAGGTGACGCGCGCCCGCAACGTGGCCGGCGATTCGCTCGACTGCGCGGCCAGGGCCGCGGCGCCGACGAACGTGCCGGTCACCAGCGCGCGCGCCTGCGCTGCGTCGAGGCCGGCCTCGATGGCTGCAGCCTCGAATGCCTCGATCAGCAGGAACACGTAGGCCGGCCCGCTGCCCGACACGGCGGTGACAGCATCGATCAGCGCCTCGCGCTCGACCCAGATCACGCTCCCGACGGCGCCCAGGATACGCTCGGCCGCCCGTCGGTCCTCCACGGCGAGCGCGGCCTGCGCATACAGGCCGGATACCCCCTGGCCGATCAGCGCCGGCGTGTTGGGCATTGCGCGCACGATGCGCCGATGTCCGCCCAGCCAGCGGCCCAGATCGCCGGTGCCGATCCCGGCGCAGATGGTCACGATCAGCTGGCCGGAGAGCTGCGGCGCGATCGACCTCGCCAGCGCCTGCACCTGCTGCGGCTTGACCGCCAGCACGACGCAGTCGCAACCCGGCAACGCCTGCTGCGGCGTCTCGAACGCGACGATCGCGTACTGCTCGTGCAGCCGCGCGCGCTGCGCCGGGTCGATGTCGACCGCGCACAGCCGGTCGGCAGGTACGCCGCCGCGGATCAGCCCGCCGATCAATGCGCCGGCCATGTTGCCACCGCCCAGAAAGCACACCTTCATTGCCAGTTCACCTCCCTTGGATCCTGCATGTGCAAGCGCGCGCGTGCGGTCATTGCCCGCCCCGGCACCGTCCGCGGCGATCAGCCGCCCTGCGCTTCGGCAGCTGACGTCGTCCGCGACCCGAAGATCGCCGAGCCCACCCGGACGCAGGTCGAGCCCTCGGCGATCGCCGCCTCGACGTCGTCCGACATGCCCATCGACAGCGTGTCGAGCACCAGCCCGGCAGCGCGCAGACGTTGCTGGAGTTCGCGCAGTCGCGCGAACGGTGCGCGCTGTGCCGCCGCGTCGCTCGCCGGAGCGGGAATGCACATCAGCCCGCGCAACCGCAGCCGTGGCAGCGCGACCACGGCCTGCGCGAGCGGCAGCACTTCTGCCTCGCTCACTCCCGACTTGGTCGCCTCGCCGCTCACGTTGACCTGCAGACATACCGAGAGGGGCGCGCGCTCGGCCGGCCGCTGCTGCGACAGGCGCTGCGCGATCTTCAGGCTCGCCACCGAGTGTACC
Organism: Betaproteobacteria bacterium; assembly: GCA_947456915.1. GTDB lineage: Bacteria > Pseudomonadota > Gammaproteobacteria > Burkholderiales > CAIKXV01 > CAIKXV01. The sequence goes on along the minus strand of CANGUQ010000040.1, from coordinate 7,418 downwards.
CAGTCGAACTGCTCGGCGACCGGGCGCGTCTTGTTGCTCTGTAGCGGTCCGATGAAGTGCCACTCGATGCCGCTGCCCGCGAGCAGCGCGATCTTGCCGATAGCCTCCTGCACGTAACTCTCGCCGAATGCACGCTGGCCACCAGCCAGCGCCTCGCGCACCTGCGCCGCGCCGAACGTCTTGCTGACAGCAAGCAGGGTCACATCGGCAGGGTCGCGCCCGGCCGCCAGCGCGGCACGCTCGATGCGACCGCGGACAGCTTGCAAGTTCTCGCCGATGGCTCCCATAATTGCCGAGTTGCTTCAATGAGTTGAGAGTCAGTTTGGCCCCGACGGGCAGAGGGCGACGGCGCGCGGCGGCAGGTCCCGGCAGCAGGGGATGCAACGTGCCCGGGGCGCGGCGCCCGCAGGCGCTCCCGACGTCGGCTGCAGCGCGTGCGCCTGCGCAGTCCCGGTCCCCGTGCAGTTCGCTCGCGCCGCTGCGCGTTGTGCTAAAGCACGGCGCGTTCCGGCCGATGTTTACCTGATGTCGGAACGGCCGGAATCCGCACGGGCCACGGCCGGTCCGCTCGCTTCGAGGTCAACAGCCAGGAAAGTATAGTGGACATCTCCGAACTCCTCGCATTCGTGGTGAAGAACAAGGCGTCCGATCTGCACCTGTCGGCAGGCCTGCCGCCGATGATCCGCGTTCACGGCGACGTGCGGCGAATCAACCTGCCGCCGCTCGAGCACAAGGACGTGCACGCGATGGTCTACGACATCATGAACGACCAGCAGCGCAAGAGCTACGAGGAGAACCTGGAGATCGACTTCTCGTTCGCGATTCCCAACCTCGCCCGGTTCCGCGTCAATGCCTTCGTGCAGCAGCGTGGTGCGGCGGCGGTGCTGCGCACGATTCCGTCGAAGGTGCTCTCGCTCGAGGAGCTGAAAGCGCCGGCGAGCTTCGCCGAGATCGCCAGCCAGCCGCGTGGCATCGTGCTGGTGACCGGCCCGACCGGCTCGGGCAAGTCGACCACGCTCGCGGCGATGATCAACCACATCAACGAGAACGATTACGGGCACATCCTCACCATCGAGGACCCCATCGAGTTCGTGCACGAGAGCAAGAAGTGCCTGATCAACCAGCGCGAGGTCGGGCCGCACACGCTGTCTTTCTCCAACGCGCTGCGCTCGGCGCTGCGGGAGGATCCGGACATCATCCTGGTGGGCGAGTTGCGCGACCTGGAAACCATCCGCCTCGCGCTGACCGGTGCCGAGACCGGGCACCTCGTGTTCGGAACGCTGCACACGAGCTCGGCCGCCAAGACGGTTGACCGGATCATCGACGTGTTTCCGGCGGCAGAAAAGGAGATGGTGCGCGCGATGCTGTCCGAGTCGCTGCGTGCGGTGATCTCGCAGACGCTGCTCAAGACCAAGGACGGGTCGGGGCGAGTGGCCGCGCACGAGATCATGATCGGCACTCCGGCGATCCGGAACCTGATCCGCGAGAACAAGATCGCGCAGATGTATTCCGCGATCCAGACTGGCCAGGGCTTCGGCATGCAGACGCTCGACCAGAACCTGCTCGAACTGGTCAAGCGGAACGTCGTGTCCTCGAACGAGGCCAAGACGAAGGCGGCGAACAAGGACGCCTTCCCGAACTGATGCTCGCTTCCCTCCCGCGCAACGCACCGAAGCTGCCCATGTCCGCACCGCGCGCGCAGCGCCCGCACGGGCGTGCCCCGACGCTTTCCCCGAGACGTACCGAGGACCGGCATCATGGAACGTGATCACGCCATCAAGTTCGTGCACGAACTGCTGCGCGTCATGATCAGCAACAAGGCCTCTGACCTGTTCATCACCGCCGGCTTCCCACCCGCACTCAAGCTCGACGGCAAGCTCACCCCGGTGTCGAATCAGACGCTCACGCCGACCCACACGGCCGAGCTCGCCCGATCGATCATGAACGATCGGCAGTCGGCTGAATTCGAGGCCACGCGCGAATGCAACTTCGCGATCAGCCCGCCGGGCATCGGCCGCTTTCGCGTCAACGCCTTCGTGCAGCAGGGGCGCGTCGGTCTGGTCCTGCGGGTGATCACCTCGACGATCCCCAGGTTCGACGATCTCGGGCTGCCCAAGGTACTGAAGGAAGTGGCGATGACCAAGCGCGGCCTGGTCATCATCGTCGGCGCGACCGGATCGGGCAAGTCGACATCGCTCGCGGCGATGATCGGCTACCGCAACGAGAACAGCCACGGCCACATCATCACCGTCGAAGACCCGGTCGAGTTCGTCCACGAGCACAAGAACTGCATCGTCACCCACCGCGAGGTGGGCGTGGACACCGAGTCCTGGCACACGGCGCTCAAGAACACGCTGCGCCAGGCGCCCGACGTGATCCTGATCGGCGAAGTACGCGATCGCGAGACGATGGACTACGCGATCGCCTTCGCCGAGACCGGGCATCTCGCGCTGTGCACGCTGCATGCGAACAACGCCAACCAGGCCCTCGACCGGATCATCAACTTCTTCCCGGAGGAGCGCCGCCCCCAGCTGCTGATGGACCTGTCGCTGAACCTGAAGGGCATCATCTCGCAGCGGCTGATCCCGAAGCGCGAAGGCAAGGGGCGCGTCGCCGCGATCGAGATACTGCTCAATTCGCCGCTGATCTCGGACCTGATCTTCAAGGGCGACGTGCACGAGATCAAGGAGATCATGAAGAAGTCGCGCGAAGCCGGCATGCAGACCTTCGACCAGGCTCTGTTCGACCTGTACGAGGCGGGGCTCATCACCTACGAGGACGGCCTGCGCAACGCCGACTCGGTCAACGACCTGCGCCTGCAGATCAAGCTGCACGGCTCCGAAGCGAAGGACCGCGACGTGATGGGTGGCATCGACCACCTGAACATCGTCTGACCGCTGACACAAACGCATCGCCACGAAAAAGGGGCCAGGCCCCTTTTCGTTTTTCAGGTCGGCAGCGATGCTGCGAGGGACACGGGTGCCGCCCGCTCACTCGGGCTGCATCCGGATTGCCTTCGCCACCCTGGTCCACTTGGCGAGATCGGCGGCGAGCAGCGCGCGGAACACCGACGGTGGTCCGCCGGCGGGCTCGCCGCCGTCGAACACGATGCGCTCGCGCACCTCGGCCGAGGCGAGCAGCCGGTCCACCTCTGCGTTGATGCGTGCGATCAGCGGCACCGGCAGCGCAGCGGGCCCGATCAGGCCGAACCAGTTGTTGAACTCGAACCCGGGCAGGCCGGACTCGGCCATCGTCGGCACCTCGGGCAGCGTCGACACCCGCTTCGCGCTGGTCACCGCGATCATCCGCAGCCTGCCCGCCTTGACCAGAGCCTGTGCGGTCAGTTGCGCACCGAACTGGAACTGGATCTGGCCGGAGGCCACGTCCACCGCTGCCGGACCGGCACCCTTGTACGGCACGTGCACCGCCATGATCCCGGCCATCAGGTTGAGCATCTCTCCGGTGACGTGGCCGCCGCTGCCCACCCCGGCGCTGCCGTACGACATCGGCTGGACACGCGCCGCGGCGATCAGGTCCTGCACGCTCTTCACCGGCGAGTTCGACCCCACCACCAGCACCAGCGGCGAGGTGCTGAGCAGGGCGATCGGCGCGAAGTCGCGCAATGTGTCGTAGGCCACCTTCTGCAGCACGGCGTTGACGGTGAGTGCGGTGTAGGCGACGCCCAGCGTGTGCCCGTCGGGCAGGGCGCGCATCAGCGTCTCGGCTGCCACCGTGCCGCCGGCGCCGCTGCGGTTGTCGATGATGAACGGCTGGCCCAGTGCGTCGCCCAGCTTCTGGCCGACGATGCGTCCGAGCGTGTCGGTGCTGCCGCCCGGAGGCGCCGGAATCAGCAGCCGTACCGGCCGGACCGGGCCGGGGACCGCGGCACCGGCGGTACTGCCGGGGGCCGCAGCGCTCGCCGCCGCGACGGGCAGCAGTGCAGACACGGCGACGGCCGCCAGCGCAGCGACGATGGCATCGGGCACACGCATCACCTGCTCCTCCGATTCGTTGCGGGGACCGCACGGCACCGAACCCCGGTGGCAACGCGCCTGCCGCGCGCAGCCGCGTCATCGCGACCGGCCGCACGCGATCGCGACGCCGTGCACAGCGGACCGGTCACTGCCGCCGCATCGATCCGGCCACCATGCGGAACTCGAACAGGCGGCACTCGATGGCCCCGTTGTAGAGCACGGTGCGACGCGAGGCCTTCAGCCCGAGCAGCCCGGGCAGCTTCATCTCCGGGGAGATCAGGCACACCGTCCAGCCGGCGAACTGCGCCTTCAGCGCGCTGCCCAGCTGCGGGTAGAACGCTTCCAGCGACTCACGGCTTTCCATGCGCACCCCGTAGGGCGGATTGCTCACGATCACTCCGGATCCGGCCGGAGCGAGGCGGCGGCGCACGTCCGCCACCTCGAACTGCAGCGCGTGGTCGACCCCGGCGCGCCGGGCGTTCGCGCGCGCATCGACCACCGCCGCGCCCTCGCGGTCGGAGCCGAAGATGCGCACCTCGCGACGGCCGCGCTGCACCCGCTCCTGGGCAGCCCCGCGCAGCTGCTGCCACAGCGGCGCGTCGAAATCGCGCAGCCGCTCGAATCCGAAGCTGCGCTGCAGGCCGGGCGCGATCGCGAGCGCGATCTGCGCCGCCTCGATGGCGATCGTGCCGCTCCCGCACATCGGATCGAGGAATGCCGTGCCCGGCTGCCAGCCCGACAGCGCGATCAGTCCGGCGGCGAGGTTTTCGCGCAGCGGCGCCTCGCCCGCCTCGGTGCGCCAGCCGCGCTTGAACAGCGGCTCGCCCGACAGGTCGAGATAGACAGTGAATGCGTCGGCGGTCAGGAACACCTGCACGCGTACGTCCGGGCTGTGCGTATCCACGCTCGGGCGCGCGCCGCGTTCGGCGCGGAAGCGATCGCAGATCGCGTCCTTGATCCGCAGCGTGATGAACTCGAGACTCTTCAGCGGTGAGCGCACCGCCGATACGTCCACTCGCAGCGTCTGCTCGATGACAAACCACGACGGCCAGTCGATCGATTTCACGAACGCGTAGATGTCCTGCTCGGAGCGGTACCGACCATCGCCGAGGCTGCGCAGGATACGGCTCGCCAGCCGGCTCTCGAGGTTCGCCCGATAGCCGACCGCACGGTCGCCGGCAAAGGCCACCCCGCCAGCCACGGCCGATACGTGCTGCGCGCCGAGTCCGGCCAGTTCGCCCGCCAGCGCCTGCTCCAGTCCGCGCGGACACGGCGCAAAATAGCGCTGCGCGCCATCGGTTGCGCCATGGTTCACTGTTGCCTCCCCTCGCCGCCTCGTTCCAGACCGGGTCTCGATGAACAACCTCGCGCAACTGCTGCAGCATCACGCCGATACACCGGACAAGGTGCTGTATCGGCAATGGGAGACGCAGGTCGGCGCTGACGCCGGCTGGCGTGATTATACGGCCGGCGAGGTCAGCGCCCTCGCCGCACGCTGGCAGGCGGCATTTGCCGCGCGCGGCTTCGAGCGCGGCGACCGCATCGCGATCTGCCTGAAGAACTGCGTGCAGTGGGTGGCGATCGACCAGGCTGCGCTCGGACTCGGCCTGGTGGTGGTGCCGCTGTACGTGATCGACAATGCGGAGAACATCGCCTTCTGCCTCGGCAACTCCGAAGCACGGCTGCTCGTGCTCGACACACCGCGGCCGCTCGCGCGGCTGCGCGAGCTGATGCCGGCACTGCCCGTGGTGGTCTGTCTGGAGGCGCAGCCGGACGATCTCGTCGACACGCCCGACACCTTCCTGCCGCCCCAGGGGGGGGCGTTCGAGGTGCAGTCGCTGGAGGACGACACGCTCGCCACCATCGTCTACACCTCTGGCACCACCGGCAAGCCCAAGGGCGTCAAGCTCACCCACGGCAACATCTGGGCAAACATCGACGCCAGCGCGAGAGTGATCCGCATTCACGACGCCGACACCGCTCTGTCGGTACTGCCGATGTCGCACATGTTCGAGCGCACCTGCGGCTATTACCTGATGCTGCATTCCGGCGTGTGCGTCGCCTTCTCGCGCGGTATCCAGCAGATCGGCGACGACCTGGCGGCGATCCGGCCGACGCTGCTGCTGGCCGTGCCGCGGCTGTTCGAGCGCTTCCTCGCGCGCATCGAACAGGCCGTGTCGGGTTCGGCGATCAAGGGCGCACTGTTGCGCTACACGGTGAGCACCGGCTGGAAGGTGTTCCTCGGCGAAGCCTCGGCACTCGAACGCTTCGCCCACGCCCGGTTGCGCCGGCTGGTGGCAGAGCCGATCCTGCAGCGGCTGGGCGGACGGCTGCGTCTCGCGGGCGCAGGCGGCGCCAAGCTCGAACTGCGCATCGCGCGGACCTTCATCGGACTGGGCCTGCACATGATCCAGGGTTACGGCATGACCGAGGCCTCGCCGGTGATCGCCGCCAACCGCGAAACCGACAACGATCCGAGCTCGGTCGGGCAGGCGCTGGACAACCTCGAGATCAGGGTGTCCGAGGCGAACGAACTCCTGGTGCGCGGCCCGTCGGTGATGCACGGCTACTGGCGCAACCCGGAGGCGACGGCAAAGGTGCTGTCCGCCGACGGCTGGCTGAACACCGGCGACATCGTCGAGATCCGCAACCACAGGATCTACATCCGCGGCCGCTCCAAGGACATCATCGTGCTGTCCAATGGCGAGAAGTTCCCGCCGGAGGAGGCGGAGGCCGCGCTGCTCGACGAGCCCGCATTCGAGCAGGTGATGCTGGTCGGGGAAGGGCGGCACTTCCTCACGCTGGTGGCGGTGACGCAGGAATCCGACGAGAAGAAACTCGTGCGGCTGGCCAATGCGCGGCTGAAGGACTTCCCGCGCTACGTGCGGGTGCGTCGGGTGATCGCGAGCCGGGAGCCGTGGACGATCGACAACGGACTGCTCACGCCGACGCTCAAGGCGAAGCGGACCCGGGTGCTGGAGCGCTTCGCGCACACGATCGCGGCCGTCTACGGCGAGGAGACCGGGGACTGAGTGCCGGTGCGGCCGAGCGTCAGCACCACCTCGAACTCGATGCGGTCCCAGGGATTGCGCGACTCGCGCAGCCGGGAGATGCGCGCCTCGAGCGGTGCACCCAGATCCATCTGGCGCGCAACCTGCGCATTGTCGCGTCGTGGCACGTAGCCGAGCTTGACACCGCGCCACTGCACGCGGATCGCACGGGAGTCGTGCGGATTGTCCCGCTCGCGCACGAGGTCGAGCCGGTCGCCCACCTGCAACTGCAGCCACAGCGTCTGCGCCGCGTGAAACTGGAAGCCGGCCAGCGGCGAACTGCGCACGACGAACATCGACTCGACCTGCACCGGCGCGCTCGCCCCGGGCGGTGCGCCGCCAGCGGCCGGCTGCGCGGTGCGCGCTGCGGCAGACGCTGCGCGATCGACTGACG
>CANGUQ010000039.1 GCA_947456915.1 Betaproteobacteria bacterium | reverse complement strand
TGCGGCCGCGACGGCGGCAGCACGGGAGAGTTCGATTGCCGACTGCAGTGTCGATCGATCGCTCATGGCTCAGCCCTCCCGCGACGCGCGTTCGATCGCGCGCACGATGCGGCCGTAGGTGCCGCAGCGGCAGATGATCGGTTGCATGTAGGTGACGATGTCCTCGCGCGACGGGCGGCGGTTGGTCCTGAGCAGGCCGGCCGCACGCATGATCTGGCCAGACTGGCAATAGCCGCACTGCGGCGCCTGCTCGGCCACCCACGCGCGCTGCAGCGGGTGATCGCCGTTGGGTGCGAGCCCTTCGATCGTCGTCACCGTGCGTCCCTGCATCGCGCTGATCGGGTTCAGGCACGCGTAGTTCGGTTCACCATCGATGTGCACGGTGCACGCGCCGCACTGGCCGACCCCGCAGCCGAAGCGCGTGCCGGTGAGCTTGAGCTCCTCGCGCAACACCCACAACAGCGGAGTGTCGGGCAGTGCCGACACCGTGCGCGACTGACCATTCACGGTCAGCGAAACCGAGATCTTCTGCGTCATCGACGCCTCCTCCTGCGGGCCTCCGGGGCCGTTGGACAATGCCGCAGCGCCAGGATGCAAAAGCACTGGCGCGGGCAGGACTGCGCCGGCCGCGAATACTTCGGGCTGACGCTGCCGTCTTTTTCTGGAGGTCAGCGTACCGGCAGCGGGGGCGAGGGTCAACCGGCGCGCGTCACCGTGAACAGCAGGTAGCGCTTCTCGCGCCGGAACACGTCAGGATCGAGCGTGTCCAGCTTCACGGTATCGAGCTTGCGCTGCAGATCGTCGTCGAACAGATAACCGAGCAGCCGCTGCCTCAGGAACAGCTTCGCTGCGCCAAAGCGCACCATCGGCAGCGCGAAGCGGGTGGCGAGCAGCCGACCGTAGGCGAGGCTGGGCACGCAGTGCTCGGTGACGTCGACCCGCTCGCTGATCGCGAGGCCGTGGCGCGCGAGCCCGGCCTCGAACTCGGCCAGCACGTGCCCGGACCTGTTCTTCGCTCCGGGCTGCAGCCGGTAGTAGTCGATGACGATCCAGCGCCCGCCGGGGGCGAGCAGGCTCGCGATGCGCGACAGCCCCCGATCGAGATCGATGTACTGGAACGATTCGGCGTTGACGATGGCATCGAACGGCGCATCGAGCAGCGGCGAGCTCGCGGCCTCGAACGTGCTCTCCACCAGCGGGATCTGCGGCCAGCGACTGCGGATGTGCTCGGCATGGGCGCGATTGGGCGTGAGGCCGGTGGGCCGGGTGCCGGCGCGCTCGAGACGGTCGAGCAGGCCGCCCATGCCGCAGCCCACGTCCAGCACGCGCTCGCCGGGCTTCACCCGCGACACCAGCAGCGAGGCGTAGTCGTCCATCGCGCGCTTGACGTCAGCGAGGCTGATCTCCTCGGCCGAGGCGGGGATCGGATCGAAGTAGCCGTAGTGCAGGAAGTTGTTGCCGAAGATCGCGCCGTAGAGCTGCAGTTCGAGATCCTCGGCCGGATCCCACACCGAGCGCTCGGCGCGGTGCGCGCGCAGATAGCGCAGCAGCGCAGGAACGTCGAGCAGGCGCCCGAGCACGCGGCCGATCACCGCGCGCTCCCCGCAGCGCCGATCCAACGCTCCGGGCGCTGGCCGTGCCGCACGCCGCGCGCGGCCGTACCCGTGCCCTGCATCACGCCGGGTTCGACCACGCTCGAATCGCTCCCGCCCGCTTCGCTCTGGCTGTGGTCGGTCACACCAGCGCCTTTGCGATCTGCGCCTTGGTGAGCGGCAGGTCGCGCACGCGCACGCCGATCGCCTGCGCGAGCGCGTTGCCGATCGCCGCTCCGGTGGGTCCCTGCGCGGCTTCGCCCGCGCCCATCGACTTCTGGTCGGGCCGATCGATCAGCACCACGTCAACCTCGGGCACTTCGTCGAAACGCAGGATCGGATAGTCGTCCCACGTCATCGCACGCACGCCGGTCTCGTCGAACGGCACCGCCTCCTTCAGCGTCCACGACACGGCCTGGATCACACCGCCCTCGGTCTGATTGATGATGCCGTCGGGGTTGATCGCCAGACCCGACTCCACTGCGGCCACGCAGCGCGTGACCCGCAGTTCCTCCTCCAGCGCCACTTCGGCGATCACTGCGCAGTAGCTCTGCTTGTTCTTGTACTGGGCAAAGCCGATGCCCATGCCGGTGGTGCCGTCGGCGGACCCGCGCCCGGACCAGTTCGCGCGCTTCGCGGCGGCCTCGATCACGGCGCGTGCGCGCGCATCCTTCAGGTGGCGCAGCCGGAATTCGACCGGATCGACGCCGGCCGCCTCAGCCAGCTCGTCCATGAAGGTCTCGATCGCGTACACGTTGGCGAACGCGCCCAGCGAGCGCAGCGCCGACACCCGCACCGGCATCTCGGTGATGAAGTGGTGGATCACCTTCTGGTTGGGGAATTCGTAGAGCGGAATCGCGTTGCGATCCGATCCGCCACCGCCAGCGATCGGGATCATCCGCGGCGGCGGCTTGGGCAGCGGGTCGGCGAGGTGCCAGCCGGCCATCAGCCAGGTGCCCTCGGGCTGGCGACCGGGGCGCGTGCTCTGCGTGTTGCTCCACAGCTCGTGCGTCCAGTCGACGATCCTGCCCTCGCCGTCGAGCGACGCGGTGAGCTCGATGCTCATCGCTGGCCCGTAGGGTTCCCACTGGAACTCGTCCTCGCGCGTCCACTGCAGCCGCACCGGCTTGCCCGGCACCGCGCGTGCAAGCAGTGCCGCATCGAGGGCGGCGTCGTCGGCGCCGTTGTGGCCGTAGCAGCCGGCGCCCTCGGCGTGATTGACGGTGATGTCGGTCTCCGGCATGCGCAGCACCTTTGCCAGATCCACGCGCAGCGGGAAGATGCCCTGTGTGTGGCTCCAGATCGTCGGCTTGCCGTCGTTCCAGACGGCAACCGCGCACGACGGGCCGATCGATGCGTGTGCGATGTACGGCTTGGTGAACGCCGCCTTCAGCGTGCGTGTGCCGCGCGCCACTGCCTGCGCGTCGGTCTTCTCGCCGACGATGTGCTCGGACTGCCTGAGCGTCTTCAGGTGCGCGTACACCGCCGCCTGCGCCGGCAGGCGAGTGCGGTCGTCCCACTGCGCGCGATTGCGCAGCGCGCGGGCGGCGCGAATCGCCTGCGCCTCGCTCGCGCACACCACGCCGAGGAAGCTGCCATCGCGCACGATCGCCACCACGCCGGGCATCGTCTGCACCGAGGCCTCGTCCTCGATGGAAACGAGCCGTGCCTCGTAGGCAGGCGGGCGCACGACGCGCCCGTAGAGCATTCCGGGCAGCTCCATGTCGTGCACGTAACTCGGGCGGCCGGTGACCTTCGCCGGGATGTCCAGCCGCGGCACGCTGCTGCCGATCAGCCTGAACTCGTCGGGCGACTTGGGCTTGAACTCGGCCGTGGCCGGCCGGTGGAACATGCCCGGCTCGACCAGATCCCAGTAGGTGACGGTCTGCGCGACGCCGGCAGCACTGATCGTGCCGTCTTCCACCGTCAGTCGCTCGGCGCTCACGCCGAGCTTCGCCGCGGCCTTCTGCAGCAGCACGCCGCGGATCTCGGCACAGGCGTAGCGGATCGCGATGCCGCTGTGCTCGATCGACAGGCTGCTGGAGGTCATCTCCTCGTTCGGGCTCGCGCCGGTGCCGGCCGCGCGCATGACGATGCGCGCAAGCGACACGTCGAGCTCGTCGGCAGCGATCTGCGCGAGTGCCGTGGAGATGCCCTGGCCGATGTCGACCTTGCCGGGCGACACGGTCACGGTAGCGGGCGCGGACATGGCGCTTGCAGTCGAGAAGCGCACCCACTGATCGAGCGTGGGATTGACCGACAGGCTGCCCGGCAGCGCCGAGGATTCATTGGTACGGGACATGAATTCGACTCCGAGTCAGCGGGTGTTCGACGCGGCGACCGCGCTCGACGAGGTACCGGCGAGCGCAGCCGCGGCGCGCTCGACCGCACGGATGATCCGCGCGTGCGTGCCGCAGCGGCACAGGTGATCGCGCAGCGCGGCGGTGATGTCACCGCGCGAGGGCCGCGGGTTGGCGTCGAGCAGCGCCTTGGCACTCATCACGATGCCGGTCACGCAGTAGCCGCACTGCGCGGCCTGCTCGTCGATGAACGCCTGCTGCAGCGGATGCAGCGCCTCGTCGCTGCCCAGTCCCTCGATGGTGGTGATCGCGCGCCCGGCGATCTCCGACACCGGCACGTTGCACGACTGCAGCGGCTTGCCGTCGACCAGCACGGTGCAGGCGCCGCACTGCCCCTGGCCGCAGCCGTAGCGCGCGCCCTTCAGCTGCAGGTCGTTGCGCAGCACCCACAGCAGTGCCGTATCCGGATCGCAGCTGACCGAACGGCTTGCGCCGTTCACGTTTAGCGACATCGTCTTGTCGGTCATGGAAGAGGTCCTCGCGAGATGGGGGAAGATGTGGGGAAACGGGGGACGCGGATCACCGCGATCATCAAGGGCACGGCGCGAACGCACGCCAGCCCCGGCCGGGCAGCGACCCGGTCATCGGCGCCGCTCAGCCGCGCTGCGCGAACGCGCGCAGTTGCGCGAGCAGCGCATCGGGAATGTCCAGTCCGCTCTGCGCGAGTCGCGCCCGCTCGGCGTAGCGGCGATCGCCCGGCAGGCGCACGCCCGGGTCGGCCAGCATCGCCGCGATCAGCGTCTCCACGCGCTCGAAGTACACCGCGTCGCCGGCGAGCGCGCCGGGATCGATGGCGATGAAGGCGTGCCCGATGCGCGGCTTGTTGCCGGGCTCGAAGTACGAGTCGTTCTCGAAGGCGAGCGCAGCGCCGGTCAGCGCGCTACACAGCAGCTCGACCATCAGGGCGAGCATCGCGCCCTTGACCCCGCCGATCGCGAACAGGCTGCCGGTGAGCGCCGCCTTCGCGTCGGTGGTCGGATTGCCGTCCTTGTCCACCGCCCAGCCGGCGGGAATCGGCTGTCCGGCCTTGGCCGCAAGCATGATCTTGCCGCGCGTGACCTCGGTCAGCGACAGATCGATGAGCAGCGGCGGCTTGCCCCGGCGCGGGAAGGCGGCGGCGACCGGATTGGTGCCGAACAGCGGGCGCCTGCCGCCCCAGGCGTTGATCGCGCCCGGCGAGTTGGTGAACAGCAGGCCGACCAGATTCTGCGCGGCGATCGGCTCGAGGTGGTACGCCGCGGCTCCGTAGTGGTGGCTGTTGGTGAGCGCGGCGATCGCGATGCCGTTCGCGCGCGCGCGCTCGATTGCCTGCTCGACGGCCATGGCGCAGCCCAGATACGCCAGTCCGCCGCCCACATCAATCAGGCAGGCCCCGCCGCGGTCGTGCACCAGTTTCGGCTCGACGGCGCCGTCGGCACGCCCGCAGTCGAGGTGCTCGACGTACAGCGGAATGCGCGACACCCCGTGCGTGGCGAGGCCGTCAAGGTCGGCAGCCACCAGCGCACGCGCGGTCGCCTGCGCCTGCGCCGGGCTGGCACCCGCCCCGGTCAGCGCGCCCACGGCGAGGGAGGTGAGATCCGAAGCAGTGATGACGGCCATGGGGTGAGATCGCGGTGTGGGTGGGCGAGTGCGCGACAGCGGCAGGAAACTGCCGGGGAAGGCGCGCCGGCGTGCGGCCGGAGGCGGCGCGGGCGGCGCCGCAACGCGAAAAAGCCCTCGAGTTTACCGGGGCGACGGAGAAACTGCAGGGTGCGCGTGGTAACCTCGCGGGTTTTCCCAGCCGCGCCTGCCGTCTGCCTGCGCCGCCACGAGCGGCGCACGGCCGCGCGCAGCACCGGTCCGCGGCGAGCCACCATCGCCGTCGCCGGCCACCAGCCGCCCAACCAGGACGACCTGCTCCCCCATGTCCCGCGCACTTCGCAACATCGCCATCATCGCCCACGTCGACCACGGCAAGACGACCCTCGTCGACAAGCTCCTGCGCCAGGCAGGCACCTTCGCCGCGCACGAGAAGATCGCCGAACGGGTGATGGACTCCAATGACCTGGAGAAGGAGCGCGGCATCACGATTCTCGCGAAGAACTGCGCGCTCGACTACGACGGCGTGCACGTCAACATCGTCGACACCCCGGGACACGCGGATTTCGGGGGCGAGGTCGAACGCGTGCTGGGGATGGTCGATGGCGTGCTGCTGCTGGTCGACGCGGTCGAGGGACCGATGCCGCAGACGCGCTTCGTCACCAAGAAGGCGCTCGCGCTCGGGCTGAAGCCGATCGTGGTGGTGAACAAGGTCGACCGCGACGGCGCCCGTCCGGACTGGGTCGTCGATCACACGTTCGACCTGTTCGACAAGCTCGGCGCGACCGAGGAGCAGCTCGACTTCCCCGTGGTGTACGCCTCGGCGCTGCACGGCTGGGCGACGCTCGACTGGAAGAAGCCGGGCACCGACCTGCGGCCGCTGTTCCAGACGGTGATCGATCGCGTGCCGGCGCCCGCCGCCGACGACACCGAGGGGCCGCTGCAACTGCAGATCAGCGCGCTCGACTACTCGAGCTACGTCGGCCGCATCGGTGTGGGCCGCATCCGCCGCGGCCGCCTCAAGCCGGCGCAGGACGTCGCGGTACTCGATGGCGACGCCGCCCCGCGCAAGGCGCGGGTGAACCAGGTCCTCGGCTTCCAGGGACTGGAGCGGGTGCCGATGGCCGAGGCGCTGGCCGGGGACATCGTGCTGATATCGGGCATCGAGCAGCTCGCGATCGGCACCACGATCGCCGACCTCGAGCGCCCTGAAGCGCTGCCGCCGCTGAAGGTCGACGAACCGACACTGACGATGAACTTCCAGGTGAACACCTCGCCACTGGCGGGCACCGAAGGCAAGTTCGTCACCAGCCGCCAGCTGCGCGAGCGACTGCACAAGGAACTGCTGACCAACATGGCGCTGCGGGTGGAGGAGACCGGCGACACCGACGTGTTTCTCGTCTCCGGCCGCGGCGAGCTGCATCTCACCATCCTGATCGAGAACATGCGGCGCGAGGGCTACGAACTCGCGGTGGGCCGCCCGCGCGTGATCACCCGTACCGTCGACGGTGTCCCGCACGAGCCGTACGAGATGCTCACCGTGGACGTCGAGGAATCGCATCAGGGAGCGGTGATGGAGGCGCTGGGTGTGCGCCGCGCCGATCTGCAGGACATGGTGCCCGACGGCCGCGGCCGCGTGCGGCTGGAGTACCGCGTGCCGGCGCGCGGGCTGATCGGCTTCCAGGGCGAGTTCATGAACCTCACCCGCGGCACCGGCCTGATGAGCCACGTGTTCGACGACTACGCGCCGGTGAAGGGCGAGATCGCCGGTCGTCGCAACGGCGTGCTGGTGTCGCAGGACACCGGTGATGCGGTGGCGTTCGCGCTGTGGAACCTGCAGGAGCGCGGCCGCATGTTCGTGAGCCCCGGCGAAAAGCTCTACGAAGGCATGGTGATCGGCATCCACTCGCGCGACAACGATCTGGTGGTGAACCCGCTCAAGGGCAAGAAGCTCACCAACGTGCGCGCCTCTGGCACCGACGAGGCGATCGTGCTCACCCCGCCGATCAAGCTCACGCTCGAGTATGCGGTAGAGTTCATCGAGGACGACGAACTGGTCGAGGTGACGCCCAGGTCGATCCGCATCCGCAAGCGTCATCTGCTCGAGCACGAGAGAAAGCGCGCAGCGCGAGCAGGCAGCGAAGCGGCCGCCTGAGTTCCTGATATCGGGGAGACGCGATGCCGGTCACGGCGACCCTGCTCCAGCGACTGCGCTGCACCGCAGTCACCACCACCCTGCTGCTCGCCCTGCCCGCGGCGTGGGCGCAGCAGCAGATCGTCACGCTGGAAACCCGCACCGCCGCCAGCGGCCAGCGCGTCACCCTCGACTACCTGCTCGATCGCCCTTCGGCCGGTACACCGCACACGGTGCTGGTCGCACTCTGGCGCGGCAGCAACCGTCTCAATTTCGCCGGGCGTGCACAACCGGTGCGCTTCGGCGCGAGCGAGATGCTGGCGATGCGTGCGCAGTCATCGCTGCTGCAGGCCGGATTCGCGCTGGCATTCCCCGATGTGCCCTCCGACCGGTCCGCGCTGTCGTTCGCGTTCCGGCGCGACCCGGCGCACGCAACCGACATCGCCGCGGTGGTGCAGGACGTGCGCAAGCGCCTGCCCGAGGCGCGCGTGCTGCTGCTGGGCGACACGAGCAGCGGCACCTCGGTCGTGCACGCGGCGGCGCGCATGGGCAAGGCGATCGACGGCGTGGTGCTGATCGGCGCCGACTACAACAACCTGCGCACGTTCGACTTCGGCCGCGTCCAGGCGCCGGTGCTCGTGCTGCACCACGTCGACGACGCCTGCACATCGACGCCGCTGATCGAGGCGCGCGAGGCAGCGGGCAAGCACCGGCACACGCTGGTCGCGTTCGAGGGCGGAGTCGATGGGGAAGCCGCCAGCGTCTGCGCCAATCTGTCGTTTCACGGGCTGGCCGGTCTGGAGACCCAGGTCATCGACACGATCGCCGCGTGGTCGCAGGGCAAGCCGCTCCCGGTGGCGAGCAGCACGCGTTCCGGCATGAACGAGGAGGTCGTGACGATGCCCGGGCGCGGGTTCACCCAGCCGGCGCTCGAACTCACGCTGTTGCGTCCCGACGGCCCGGGTCCGTTCCCGCTCGCCGTGATCAACCACGGCCGCTCGCCCGACCAGTTCGAGGTCAGGCAGTTCCAGCGCCGCATCCGCTTCGCGCCACAGGCGCGCGAGTTCGTGCGCCGCGGTTTCGCCGTGCTGGTACCGGCGCGCAGCGGGCAAGGCCGTTCGGGAGGGACGGTGCCGCAGACCTCGTGCGAGATCTCGCGTCACGCACTGGAGGACGCGGCCGAGATCCGCGCGGCGATGGAATTCGCGGCCAGGCTTCCCTACGTCGATGCCAGCCGTACCGTGCTGGTCGGCCAGAGTGCGGGCGGGCTCGCCGTGCAGGCGCTGGCGAGCCAGAAGCCCGAGGGCGTGCGTGCGGTGATCAACTTCGCCGGCACGCTGCGGCTCACCGGCAACCCGATCTCCGAGGCGTGCTGGTTCAACGGCGTGGTCGCCGCCTTCTCCGGCTTCCTGAAGACGACGACGGCGCCCTCGCTGTGGGTCTACACCAGCAACGACTCCTACTTCGACGCGAGCCCGGAGCGGGTCATCGCGATGTACGAGGGGGTGCTCAAGTCGGGCGCGAAGCCTCGGCTCCTGCTGCTGCCGGCGTTCGGTAACGACGGGCATTCGCTGTTCGGCGACGAAGCCGGCATCAGGCTGTGGCTGCCCGAGGTCGAGGCGTTCCTGCGCGAGCACGGGCTGCTGAAGACTGCGCCCTGACCGGGTGCGCGACGCTGCAGGCGTCTCAGCGCTCGGGCTGCTCCAGTGCGAGCGCAGCCTCGATCGCCGCATTGACCCGCTGCGCATCGCCGATCTCCTGCATCAGCAGCAGGGTCAGCCTTGCCAGCACCAGCGGCGTAGCCGCCTCTCCCGCGGCGGCGAGTCCCCGACCCAGACGGGCATAGGCGGCATCGAGTTCGGCGGCGATCATGGCGACGGCTCCTCAGTGAGCGGCTGAACTGGCAACGGATGCGGCAGCGGGCAGGGCGAGCACGCGCTGCAGCGCCTGCATCACCTCTTCGCCTCGTGCTTCGCGCCAGCGCGCGAGCACGTGGCCGTCCGGCCGCACCAGATAGAGCGAGCCCTCGCCCGCGCCGAACTTCGGGTACAGGCGCTGCGTCGGATCGGCGCTGCGCGGCAGATCGAGGCGGGTGAGCAGCGCCCCGCAGCGGACCGGCGGCGCCTGCTCCGGCTCGCCGAACCACAGCGCAGTGAAGCCGGTGCCCAGCGAACGGGTCAGCCACGCCGGACGCCCGGCGATCCGGATCCGGCACTCCGGCAGCACCTCGCCCGGTGCGGGGCCGGCAGCGAACTCCTGCGAGCGCTCGGCAAAGGCATTCAACGGGGAGTGCACCAGCGGTATCGCCGAGTGCTGGCGCGGATTGGCGAGCTGCGCCACCCACGGGTGGGCGCGCGCGAGCGACAGCACCGCGTCGCGCAGCAGCCGCTGCGGTGCCGAGGGCGGCGCCATGAACTCCGCGCTCTGCGAGGCATAGCGCAGGTTCTCGCGCGCGGCGTACACGCGCTCCTCACTGTAGCTGTCGAGCAGCCGCTCGCCGGCGAGCCCGCGCACGACCCACGCGAGCTTCCACGCGAGATTGTGCGCATCGTCGATCGCCGAATTCATGCCGCGCACGCCGAAGATCGGCACGAGGTGGGCCGCGTCGCCGGCGAACAGCACACGCCCGTGGCGATAGCCTGCGAGCGTCATCGCGCTCGCCCGGTACAGCGTCATCCACACCGGTGTCCACGGCCGCGAGCAGCCCAGCATCGCCAGATGGGCGTTCACCCGCTCGAACACGCGCTCGGGCTGCATCTCCAGCGTTTCGTCCTCGTCTTCGGCGAGCTGATAGTCGAAACGCACCATGCCGTCGGGCTTCTTGTACATCAGCACCGTCCCGCCGGGCCGCGACGGCGGATCGAACCAGCACCGTCGCCCGGCCGGCAGATCGTCGGTCGCCATCCGCACGTCGATGATCACGTAGCGCCCGGCGTGCCGCGTGCCCTCCAGCGCGAGACCGAGCGCACCACGCACCCGACTGCGCCCGCCATCGCAGGCGACCACCCAGTCGGCATCGAGCGTGTAGTCGCCCGCAGGCGTGGTGACTGCCAGCCGCACGCCCTGCTCGCCGGGCTCCACGGCGGCCACCTGTGAACGCCAGCGCAGGTCGACCTGCCCGCCACGCTGCGCCTGCTCGACCATCACCTGCTCGATGCGGTTCTGCAGCTGGCTCACTGCCGGCAGGTACTGCTGATCGTCATCGTGCGGCATCTCCAGCTGGAACACCGCCTGCTCGCGCCAGTACGTCGTACCGCTGCGCCACGCAAGCCCGGTACGCAGGACTTCGTCGGCGATACCCAGCCGCTCGAAGATCTCGATCGTGCGCCGGGTGAACGCACCGGCGCGACTGCCGGTGCAGACCGTGGCATCGGCCTCGAGCACCGTCGCCGCCACACCGTGCCGGGCAAGACCCAGCGCGACCGCGAGCCCGGTCGGACCACCGCCCACCACCGCCACGCGCGTACGCCCGCGCTGATGATGCCGCTCGTCCAGCTCGGGCAGACGAGCCGCGTGCTGCTCGCAGGGGAAGTACTCGGCGAAGGTCGTTTCCACGAAGGCGTCCGGTCTGACGTGCTCGAAAGGGCGCGGCGGGTGCGCTGCCGATCGCCGCCCCCGCATCGCGCGCCCGCCGCACGGTGCGGTCGCGACCGTCACTGCGGCTGGCGGGATCGCGGCTGTGTATCGTGATGCTGACGCCGAGGTGATGCTGACGCCGAGGTGATGCTGATGCCGAGGTGATGCTGATGCCGAAGTGATGCTGATGCCGAAGTGATGCTGATGCCGAAGTGATGCCGAAGGTGATGCGGTCACCGATACAGCTCCGGAGGCGGAGTATCCCGCAGCCCCGTGCGCCGCTGCGCTGCCGCAGCCGCTATCGTGCACACTATGCGATCGCATGCCAAGGTGTGAGCCACGCGCCAATGCCCTACTTCATGCAAGCCGGCCACGTGCCGCGCAAGCGCTTCTCGCAGCACCCCGACGCCACTGGCCGGTTGCTGTTTGCAGAGGTGATCGGCCAGCACGGTTTCTCGTCCGACATGTGCCTGCTCTATCACCGGCATGCACCGTCGCTGATCGACGCCGTGACCGTGCCTGAACCGGCGACGCTGCCCGCCGCACGGCCGGCGCTGATCGACAACCAGCCGCTGCTGCCGCGTCTGTTCGACACGGCGCGGCTCGACCGCTCCGGTTCGACGATCGACGCCCGGGTGCCGATACTGGGCAACGCGGATGTCGTGATCTCGTTCGCGGTGGCGCATGCGCCCTCGCCGCTGTACCGCAACGCCGTGGGCGATGAGCTGTTCTTCGTGCACGATGGCGCGGCACGGCTGGAGACGGTGCTCGGCGCGATCGACGTGGTGGCCGGCGACTACGTGGTGATACCGAAGTCGATCACCCATCGCTGGGTGCCGGCAGCGGACACGCCGATGCGGGCGCTGGTGGTGGAGACGACCGGCCACGTGCGCCCGCCCGCGCGCTATCTGTCGTCGCATGGCCAGTACCTGCAGGAGGCACCGTATTTCGAACTCGACCTGAAACGCCCGCAGGGACCGCTGCTCGCCGAAGGCGAGCAGGTGGAGGTGCTGATCCGCACGCGCAGCGGCTTCACCCGCCACGTCTGCCGGCACCACCCGTTCGACGTGGTCGGCTGGTTCGGCTGCAACTACCCGTATGCGCTGAACGTGGCCGATTTCTCGCCGATCACCGGGAGCTTCCACCGCCCCCCGCCGGTGCATCAGGTGTTCGAGGCGCCCGGCTGCGCCGTGTGCAACTTCGTGCCGCGGATGCTCGACTACGACCCGCGCGCCATGCCGATCCCGTCGTTTCACTCCAACGTGGACTCCGACGAGGTCATCTTCTACGCCGAAGGCAACTTCTTCTCGCGCCAGGGCAGCGGTATCCGCCGCGGCGCCCTGTCCCTGCATCCGGCAGGGCACATTCACGGCCCGCACCCGGGAGCGTGGCAGAGCGGGCCATCCCGTGTCGGTCAACGCACGGAAGAGATCGCGGTCATGGTGGACACGTTCCAGCCGCTCGCGCTCGCGCACGAGGCGCTGGCGATCGAGCACGCGGACTACGTGTACTCGTGGACGCGATGAGCATGCGCACGAACAGCCGATGAGCACGCGTGAACTGCTGGCAGTACCGATGCAGGCCGAGGCCGCACACGGCATCGACGTGCAGTCCGGGGTGGCACGCCGCGCCGGCGTGCTCTGGTGCACGCGCCATCGCGCGGCGCGGGGGAGCGATACCGCGGTGGTGCTGGTGCACCCGTCGTCGAACTTCATGGGCCACTACGCGCTCGCTCCGCTCGCCGAGGAAGGCGTGGACGCGGTCGGGATGACCACGCGCTACATCGGCAACGAGTCGACGCTGCTGCTCGAGCATTGCGTGGTCGACATCGGCTCGGTGCTCGCACACCTTCGCAGCGAGGGCTACGCGCGCATCGTGCTGGTCGGCAACTCGGGCGGCGGCGGCCTCGCCGCGCTCTATCAGAACCAGGCCGAGCGACCGACGATCACCCGCGCGCCCTGCGGCGGCGGTCCGGATCTCACGCGTGCACGGCTGCCGGCTGCAGACGGGCTCGCGCTGATGATGGCGCACCCCGGGCGCGCGCTTCTGCTCGAGCAGAAGATGGACCCGGCGCTGCGCAGCGAGCACGACCCGTTCGACCGCGATCCCGAACTCGACATGTTCGACCCGCGCAACGGACCGCCCTACTGCGCGGCGTTTCTCGAGCGCTACCGGGCCGCGCAGGTCGCGCGCAACGCACGCATCACCGACTGGGCGCTGGCGCAACTCGAGCGGGTGCGCGCGCACACCGGCGGGCACGTGGACGATCTGCCCTTCGTCGTGCACGCCACGATGGCCGATCCGCGCAATCTCGACCTCTCGATCGACCCGTCGGATCGCAGCGCCGCCACCCACTGGGGGCCGCCCGACGTGGCCAATCTCATTCCCGCCTCGATCGGCCACTACACGTCGCTGCGCTCGTGGCTGTCGCAGTGGAGTTCACGGCTGTCCAACGGCCACGGGCCGCGCTGCCTGGCCACCGTGCGCGCCCCGGTGCACGTGATCTACGGCACGGCCGACGACGGTTGCTATCCGAGCCACGCGCGGATGCTGTTCGACGCCGTGGGGCACGATCGGCGCACGCTGACCGCGATCGAGGGCGGCCGGCACTACCTCGCCGATCAGCCAGCGCTGAAGGCGCAGTGCTGCCGGGCGCTCGCGCAGTGGGCGTTGTCGCTGCCCGCGCGCGCGGCAGGCGACTGAAGCGCCACCCGAGGATTCGCATCACCGCGGCTCGCCCGCGCTGGAGAGAGAGATGAAGCATTCGACCGTGCAGGATTCATCGTCCGTGACGGCAGCACCGGCGGCAGCGCCGCGAGCCCTGGCGGTGGCGGCCGCGCTGGTCGCCGCGCTGCTGCTGGCAGCGCCGGTGGCCGCCTTCGCGCAGGACTGGCCGCTGCGCGAGCGGCCGGTACGCATCCTCAACCCGTTTCCGCCGGGCGGGACATCCGACCTGATCTCGCGCTCGATCGCCGCGCGCCTGTCCAAGCAGATCGGCGTGCCGGTGGTCGTGGAGAACCGTCCCGGCGCCTCCAACCTGATCGCGGTGCGC
>CANGUQ010000038.1 GCA_947456915.1 Betaproteobacteria bacterium | reverse complement strand
GCCGACAAGGCCTACCTCGCCACGGCGCTGCTGGGTGTGGCCACGGACACGGCGGATCGAGACGGCCGCGTGATCGCGCAGCAGCCGGTGTGCGCCGACGCGGCGGCCATCGACGAGGCGCTCGCTGCGCTCACCGGTGCGCTCGAGCAGGTGCCTCCGATGTACAGCGCGATCAAGCAGGGCGGGCGACCGCTCTACGCGATCGCACGCGCCGGGGGTGAAGTCGAGCGCAGCGCCCGCACGGTGACGATTCACGCACTCACGCGGGTCGACTGGAACCCGCCGTACCTCACGTTCGCAGTGCGCGCGAGCAAGGGCACGTACGTGCGCACGCTCGCCGAGCAGATCGCTCAGCGACTGGGTACTGTCGCGCATCTGACGGCACTGCGCCGCACGGCGGTGGGGCCGTTCGAGGTGGCGCAGGCGGTACCCCTCGACGTACTGCTCGCTGCACCGCCGGAGTCCCGCTGCTCCTGGCTGCTGCCGGCCGATACGCTGTCGCTGGGGCTCCCGGGACTGGTGCTGTCGGCATCGGCCGTCGCAGCGCTGCTGCAGGGACGAGAACTCACGCTCGCAGAGGACCTGTCATCAGAGGTCGGACAGATCGTCAGGGTCTATGGCCCGGGCCGTGCAGTTCACGATCGGGCGATCGGTGCCGGAGCCGCTGCTGTGGTCGAGCGGGATGCGACGGGTGGCTGGAGACCGGGTGGCGCAGCCGATGCTGCAGTCCGTGCTGCACCGGATGCTGCGGCGGATGCTGCAGTCGATGCTGCAGCCGGCACGGGGCCGGGTGGGGGGCGGACTGCGGGGTTGCCAGCGCACGCCGGTACCCCGGACGCCGCTCGGGCCGGCGCAGCAGTTGCAGAGCGTCCCGACAGCGGCGCTGCGATCACGGCTGCAACCCCGGCCCCGGTCAGCCGTCCGCCTGTCGTGGAGGCCGGCGTGCCGGCCGGGAGCGGGGCGTTGCGCCTGTTGCCGGGGCAGCGGCCCGAGGGGACAACGCTGCGGTTTGTCGGGGCCGCGACGTGGAGCACACGCGGACGGTTACAACCACTGCGGCTGATTGCGCACAGTGCCGCCGCGCCCGGGCCCGCGGCTGCCGAAAGCGCTTGAGCCGAAAGCATTAAAGCGAGTAAAATCCTAGGCTTTTCTCGATTGCACTGAAGTTCCTCGACGCCGAGCGGACCCCGTCCGGTTCAGCATCGAATCGTTCTGCCGATCATCCAACCGCAATTGCATCACATATCCGGGATCACCCATTCATGGCACACACCGCTGAACAGAAGGCCGAGGTCGTCAAGCAGCACGCGCGTGGCAACGCGGACACCGGCTCCCCCGAGGTGCAAGTCGCGCTGCTGACCGCGCGCATCAACGATCTCACCTCGCACTTCCAGACACACCTCAAGGATCATCACTCGCGCCGCGGACTGCTGAAGATGGTCAGCAAGCGGCGCAAGCTGCTCGATTATCTCAAGGGCAAGGATCTGGCCCGCTATCGCGGCCTGATCGAGCGCCTCGGACTGCGCAGGTAGATGCCGACAACCGGCCGCAAGCCACACGCTTGCGGCCGTGTTTCTTTCTGCATCCGTTCGATGCACAGTGCCATCGCCTCAGCCGCCGGGCGCAACCGGCGCCGCCCCCTTCCCCTGCGTGCCCGCCGCGCAGCCACGGAGCGGTGCGAGATCGATCGTCCCGCCCACGCTCGGTCGGCGCACGGTGTCCGTTCGCGCTGACCGAACACGATTTCCCAGATCCCCGGCTCGTGTCGTCGAGCCGTCGTTGAACCCGAAAGGTCGACCTTGAATCCTGTGCGCAAGACTCTCCAGTGGGGCAAACACAAGCTGATCCTCGAAACCGGCGAAATCGCACGCCAGTCCGGCGGCGCGGTGCTGGTCAACATGGATGACACGGTGGTGCTGGTCACCGTCGTGGGCAAGGGCTCCGCGGACCCGGGCAAGGACTTCTTTCCGCTGACTGTCGACTACCAGGAGCGCACCTACGCGGCCGGCAAGATCCCCGGCGGGTTCTTCAAGCGCGAGGGGCGTCCGTCGGAGAAGGAGATCCTCACCTCGCGGCTGATCGACCGCCCGATCCGTCCGCTGTTCCCCGAGGGCTTCTACAACGAGGTGCAGGTGATCGCCACTGTCGTCTCGTCCAACAGCGAGGTCGACTCGGACATTCCGGCAATGATCGGCGCCTCCGCCGCGCTGGCCGTGTCCGGTATCCCGTTTGCCGGTCCGATCGGGGCGGCGCGGGTGGGCTACGCTGATGGCCAGTATCTGCTCAATCCGGATGCGAGCGAACTCAAGACTTCCGCGCTCAATCTGGTGGTCGCCGGCACGGCGCAGGCGGTGCTGATGGTGGAATCCGAAGCGCTCGAACTGCCCGAGGACGTGATGCTCGGCGCGGTGGTGTTCGGTCACCAGCAGATGCAGGCGGTGATCAACGCCATCAACGAACTCGCCGACGAGGCGGGCAAGCCGCTGTGGGACTGGACCCCGCCGGCGAGGGATCAGGCGCTGGTCGCGCGCATGCGCGAACTGGTCGACACCGATCTGCGCGCGGCCTACGCGATCCGCGAGAAGCAGGCGCGCACGAAGGAGGTGTACGCGATCCGCGATCGTGCGCTGGCCGCGCTGGCGAGCGACGCTCCGGGCGCACCCAGCACGAATGACCTGAAGGCGATGTTCGGCGATCTGGAGGCGAGCATCGTGCGCAACCAGATCCTGTCGGGCGAGCCGCGCATCGACGGGCGTGACACGCGCACCGTGCGTCCCATCACCATCCGCACCGGGCTGCTGCCGCGAGCGCACGGCTCGGCCCTGTTCACCCGCGGCGAGACGCAGGCGATGGTCGTGGCCACGCTGGGCACGTCGCGCGACGAGCAGATCATCGACGCGCTGCAGGGCGAGTACCGCGACCGCTTCATGTTCAACTACAACATGCCGCCCTATGCCACCGGCGAGACCGGGCGCGTCGGTACGCCCAAGCGTCGCGAAGTGGGGCACGGACGGCTGGCCAAGCGTGCGCTGATCGCAGTGCTGCCCACGCCCGAAGAGTTCGCGTACTCGTTCCGCGTGGTGTCCGAGATCACCGAATCGAACGGCTCGAGCTCGATGGCCTCGGTGTGCGGCGGCTGCCTCGCGCTGATGGATGCCGGCGTGCCGGTGAAGGCGCACGTCGCGGGTATCGCGATGGGCCTGATCAAGGAAGGCAACCGCTTCGCCGTGCTCACCGACATCCTCGGCGACGAGGACCACCTCGGCGACATGGACTTCAAGGTCGCGGGTACCGAGCAGGGCATCACCGCGCTGCAGATGGACATCAAGATCACCGGCATCACCAAGGAGATCATGAACGCCGCGTTGCTGCAGGCGCGCGAGGGGCGCATGCACATCCTGAAGATCATGCGCGACTCGCTGGGTACGGCGCGCGAGGAGATCTCCAACTTCGCCCCGCGCATGATCACGATGAAGATCAAGCCGGAGAAGATCCGCGACGTGATCGGCAAGGGCGGTGCGGTGATCCGTGCGCTGACCGAGGAGACCGGCACCTCGATCGACATCGGCGAGGACGGCACCGTCACCATCGCCAGCGTGTCCGCCGAGGGCAGCGCACTGGCGAAGAAGCGCATCGAGGAGATCACCGCTGACGTGGAAGTCGGCCGGATCTACGAGGGCACCGTCCTGAAGCTGCTCGATTTCGGCGCGATCGTCAGCGTGCTGCCGGGCAAGGACGGCCTGCTGCACATCTCGCAGATCGCCAACGAGCGCGTGGCCAACGTCTCCGACCACCTGAAGGAAGGCCAGGCGGTGCGGGTCAAGGTGCTCGAGGCCGACGAAAAGGGCCGCCTGCGGCTGTCGATGAAGGCTGTAGCCGACGCCTGATCCGCGACGCAGGCGAGGTACTGGCCGGGCGGGTTCCGGCAAGAAAGAAGCCGGGCGAGTCCCGGCTTCTTTCTGTCAGGCGCAGCGCACACGGCAGCCGGCGTCATGACCGCGAAAAAGGGGCCAGGCCCCTTTTTCAGTGCCTCCGGTGCTCGAGAGAAAAAGGGGCCTGGCCCCTTTTTCAGTACCGCCGGTGCTCGTGTCGAACCGCAGGTTCAGCAGGAAGCCCCGCGACTGCCCGGCCTGCCTGATGGATGCACGGCACGCAAGCGGCTCGCGCGCATTGTCCGGACGGTACCGGGAGCGAGGGAAAAAGGGGCCAGGCCCCTTTTTCCGCCGGCTTCCGGATTCCGCCTTCTCGTTTTCACACTCGCGCAAAAAAGCCGGGCATTGCCCGGCTTTTTCGTGTGTGCTACTTCGCGAGTGGCCCGTCCTGCCTCACTTCGCGATCTGCTTCTCGCGCATCTCGTCGAGCGTCTTGCAGTCGATGCACAGCGTCGCCGTGGGGCGGGCCTCCAGACGCTTCAGGCCGATTTCCACGCCGCAACTCTCGCAGTAGCCGTAGTCGGCCGCGTCGATGCGGGCGATCGTCTCGTCGATCTTCTTGATCAGCTTGCGCTCGCGGTCGCGGTTGCGCAGCTCGAGCGCCATGTCCGACTCCTGGCTCGCGCGGTCGTTCGGGTCGGCGAAGATGGTCGCCTCGTCCTGCATCATGTGTACCGTGCGATCGATGTCCAGCGACAGTTCGCTCTTTACCGAAGTCAGTATCTTGCGGAAGTGCGCAAGCTGCTTCGAGTTCATGTACTCCTCGTCCTTCTTCGGTTTGTAAGGAGCGATCTTGTTCTGGAAGTCGACAGCCATGATGCCTCCGGTACGTCCGACGTGCGAGGAAAGTCGAAAAACGGCAGTCAGCCCCCCGCCAGCATCGCCGGTCCTGCAACCCGGTTTGCGCCCCGTCTCGGCTGCCTGCGCAGCTGGCGGGAACGTCCGATGTTGACGTCGAACTGACCCTTTAGAATTCGACAGGGTGGGTTGATAGCATGAAGCAGGACCTGCCGCAAGCCGTTGCGGGTGACAGTGCGCGCAGAACCGGTCCGGCAGCGCGCGCGGCGTCGCGTAGAATCGGTCGTACGTGCCCGTAGCTCAACCGGATAGAGCACCGGCCTTCTAAGCCGGCGGTTGCGCGTTCGAGTCGCGCCGGGCACGCCAGCGGCCGGGGGCCGCCGCCGCCGTTCCGGCCGAATCCCGGCCGAATCCCGGCCGATTCCCGGCCGATTCCCGGCCGAGGTCGTCCGACCGGATCGTCCAGCCACGGCCGCCAGCACTGCGCAGCACCCGTCTGCGCCGTCTCCCGGCTGCCGAATGTCCGATGAGGTGGGCAGCGCTGCAGCGGCCCGCTATACTCTCGTCTCCTGCAGCGGCGGCCGGCAAGGCGCAGCGGCACGAGCAGAACAGTGGTGGCTGTAGCTCAGTCGGTAGAGTCCCGGATTGTGATTCCGGTTGTCGTGGGTTCGAGTCCCATCAGCCACCCCACCCTCCCGCAAGACATCGGGAGGCCGGCGGCCGCACCGCTGCGGCGACGATGCCGTGTCCGGGGCCGAGACTCCGGTCGCAACGGTTGCCGTAGGCAGCAGACGGCATGCGGTTGCGCATCCGGCCCCCCGCACCGGACGCGCACGCGGCCTGCAGTGCGACGATCTGCGCTTCCCGGCCATGGCGCGGCTCGTGTCGCGGCGTCATGCAACGGTCGCAGAACGTATAGTTCCGGCTCCGGAACAGGATGAAGAACGCATGGACTACTCGTCGTACAGGCACATGACCTTCCATCGTCGCGGGCGGATTCTCACGATCACGCTGAACCGCCCGCCGATGAATCCGATCCACTACGAACTGCACACCGAACTGTCGAAGCTCTGGTATCAGGTGCAGGTGGACCGGGAGTGCGACGTGGTCATCCTGACCGGCGCAGGGACGGTGTTCTCCGCCGGCGGGGACATCCCGATGATGCAGAAGCGCATCGACGATCCCGAGCTCTTCAACCTGAAGAACCTCGAGATGAAGCAGATGATCTTCGGTCTGATCGAGCTCGAGAAGCCCGTGATCGCCCGCATCAACGGCGACTGCATCGGTCTGGGCGCTACCCTGGCGCTGCTGTGCGACATCATGATCGCCGTCGATGACGCCCGATTCTGCGATCCGCACGTGAAGATGGGATACGTCGCGGGTGATGGCGGTGCGGTGATCTGGCCACAGCTGATCGGCTACGCCAAGGCCAAGGAATACCTGCTCACCGGAGACATGCTCGACGCGAAGGAGGCCGAGCGCATCGGTCTCATCAACTACGCGGTGCCTCGGGACCAGCTCGACGCGAAGGTGGACGCTTTCGCGGAGAGGCTCGCGAACGGGGCGGCGAAAGCGATCCGCTGGACCAAGACCAGCATGAACCTGCCGCTGCGCCAGCTCGCGCACTCGATGATGGATGCGTCCCTTGCCTACGAGGCGTTGACCAACATCAGCCACGATCATCAGGAGGCCGTGACGGCCTTCCAGGAGAAGCGCAGGCCGCGGTTCACGGGGCGCTAGAGATCGAGGGACACACGATGAAGAAAGCGCTGTCGCATCTGAGGGTGCTCGACATGAGTCGGGTACTCGCGGGTCCATTCCTCGCGCAGAACCTCGCGGATTTCGGCGCGGACGTGATCAAGGTCGAGCGTCCGCACCACGGTGACGAAACCCGCACGTTTCCCCCGTATCTGAAGGACGCCGACGGGGCCTCCACCGAGGACTCCGCCTACTTCATGGCGGTCAACCGCGGCAAGCGCTCGGTCACCATCGACATTGCGACGCCGCGAGGACAGGAGCTCGTCCGGCAACTGGCCGCGAAGTCCGATGTGCTGATCGAGAACTACAAGGTCGGAGACCTGAAGCGATACGGGCTCGATTACGCGGCGATCCGCAAGGTCAATCCGGGCATCGTCTACTGCTCGATCACCGGCTTCGGTCAGACAGGGCCTTACCGCAACCGGCCGGGATACGACTACATCTTCCAGGCGATGAGCGGCCTGATGAGCATCACCGGAGGGCCCGACCACCTTGATGGTGGCGGACCGGCGAAGGTCGGGCTGGCAATCTGCGACGTCATCACCGGCATCAATGCGAGCTTCGCGGTGATGACTGCGCTGGCCCATCGCGATCGCACGGGCGAGGGGCAGCACATAGACATGTCGCTGCTCGACACGACGATCGCCACGATTTCGCACATCAACATGAATTACCTCGTGGGCGGCATCGTGCCCAAGCGAATGGGGACGGGCCACCCCAGCATCGTGCCTTACCAGATGTTCCAGGCGGCGGACGGGCCGGTCGTGGTCGCCGTCGGCAACAACGGGCAGTTCGCGAAGCTGTGTGCGTTGCTCGGCATGCCCGAGCTCGCCACGGATCCGCGCTTTCTCACCAATCCGCTGCGCGTGGAGCACCGGGATGCGCTGGTGCCCGTCATCGCCGAAGCCTTCGCGCGCGACACCATGGACGCATGGGTCGAGAGGCTCACCGCGGCAGGTGTGCCGTGTGGCCCGCTGTACGACATCCCGCAGGTATTCGACGATGCGCACATCAGGGCGCGCGGGACGCGGGTGCAATTCGAGCATCCGCGCGGGGGCTCGGTGTCGATTCTGGCCAATCCTGCGCGCCTTTCGGTCACCCCTCCGGCCTACGAGCGGGCGGCGCCGCTGCTGGGCGAACACACGCAGGAGGTCCTGCAGGAGGTGCTGGGAATGCCCCCGGAAGCGCTGCAGCAGCTGGCCGCCGAAGGCGTGATCTGATGCGTGCGCACCCGATCACAGCTCTCGCCTGCGGCGCGGCAGGCTGCCTGCTGCTCTGGTCGCCGGCCGGTCCGGCGCTGGGTGCCGAGCTCTATCCGACGAAGCCGATCCGCTTCATCGTGCCGTTCGGCGTCGGCGGTCCGGGCGATGCGATCGGTCGCATGGTTGGCCAGAAGCTCGCCGAGGCACTGGGTCAGCCGGTGCTCGTCGACAACCGCAGCGGTGCCTCGACCGTCATCGGTACCGAGATCGCGGCGAAGTCGCCCGCGGACGGTCACACGCTGCTGCTCGTATCGACTACCCACGCGGTGAATCCGAGCCTCTTCAGGAAGCTGCCCTACGATCCGGTAAGGGATCTGCAACCGGTGACGCTGCTCGCCGACACGCCGTTCATGCTCGTCGTGCATCCGTCGCTGCCGGTGCGGTCGGTCGGCGATCTGGTGAAACTTGCGCGCAGCCGTCCCGGGCAGCTCAACTACGGGTCGTCCGGCAACGGCAGCTCGATACACCTCGCGAGCGAGCTGTTCAAGATGGCGGCGAGGATCGACATGGGGCACATTCCCTACAAGGGCAGCGGTCCGGCGTTTGCCGACCTGATCGGCGGGCACATCCAGGTGCTGTTCAGCAGCTCGGTCTCCTCGCTGCCGCACGTGAACAGCGGGAAGGTGCGCGGGCTCGGGCTCACCAGCGCGCGACGGGTGCCAGCGCTGCCTGACGTGCCGGCGATCGCTGAAACGTATCCTGGATTCGAGGCGAGTTCGTGGTTCGGAATGATGGTGCCGGCCGGCACGCCCGAACCCGTCGTGGAGCGCCTGCTGCGCGAGTCGCGCGCGGCGCTGCGCAGCCCTGACGTGAACAGGACGCTGACCGGACAGGGTGCCGAGCCGGGCGGCAACTCACCGGCCGAGTTCGGCGCGTTCTACCGGGCAGAGATCAAGAAGTGGGGCGCCGTCATCGCCAGTGCGGGTATCCGGCTGGACCCGTGAGTTCTCCCGCCAGTGAAGCCCGCGAGTTCCGGCGGCCCGTCGCTGCGCGCGCCGCCGCGCGGCGGCCTGCGCCGCCCACGTGCAGTCCGGCGGGTGCGCACGTGAAGCGCGTGGTGAATCCGGTTGCGTGCCGGCAGGCTGCGACGCTGCTGCTGATCGGCATGCTCTGGCTGCCGGCGCCGGCGGCGGCGGAAGCGAGCTGGGGCGATCTCTTTCCGCTTCTGGGGAAGGTCGCGCTGCTCGGCGTGCCGTTGCTGATCGTTCAGGTCTGCCACGGGTTGTGGCCGCTGATGGTGGGGCTGGCGGCGCTGTCGTGGGCGATACGCGCCGTCGTCATCAGGATGGGCTGGGACGTACGCCCGGACGTGGATGACGACCGGAGACGCACGCTGCTGTTCCTGCTGCTGCGACCGCAGGTGGTGACCGCGCTGGCGGTCGTCATGGTGGTGGTGGCCGCGGTGGCGAGCGTCACGCTCGACCCCGCGCATCTGCGCGACAACCGCTATTCGGTGCAGCGCCTGTGGCGGGTGTTCTCGCCGGTGCCGCGACCCCCGCCGCGCGAGCCGGTGGTGCCGTTCACCTTGCCCGAGATCCGCCGCTGGCCGACGGTGCCCACCGAGTTCGCGCCGGCCGCGGCGCTCCCGGCGGAGTACGCCGGCACCTACGCGCTGGAGATCGAGAACAGGGCGGGCGAGGGCGCCGTCTACGCCAGGCTGTGCGATGCCGAGCTGCCCAGGTGCCTGGCCGTGCGCACGATGTTCATTCCGAAGGGCGCATCGATCACGCTGAACGCACTGGCCAGCCGTGCCTATCGGCTGCATTACCGGCCGGTCGCCGATCAGCGCTACGCCGGGACGAGCGTCCGTTTCGAACTCCCGGGTACCCGATCCCTCTATGGCGTGTCGGCGGGGAAGGGGGATCCCCGCGACAACCCCTACCTGAGCAGAGGATCGTTCGAGTACGGCGACGAGCGGCAGGCGGCGCTGCTCAGGCTGCCTCGCTCGGCGGTCACGCTGCAGGGCTCGAATGTCCCGCTGGGGAGCGGTGCGATCAGGGAAGTGTTCCTGCGTCTGCGGCCGGAAGAGTTCTGAGGGGGGCGCGCGTTGACGGTTCACCGCGGCACCTCGCCGAGGTGCTGCAGGTGCCGATGGTGATTGACTGAGGGGGCCGCGCGTTGACGGTTCACCGCGGCGCGGGTCGCGGCCGCAGGTGAGTGCTGCGTATCGGGTCGGCCGATCGTGCGGCGCAGCGCCGGAACACTGTCAGGCCTGCGGCCGGCAAGCACCGGCGTGCACGATCGGGCCACGAAACGAGCGGGTAACCTGTCGTGCCGTTTGACTTCACGCGCTCGATGAACCTACGATGGCCTCGATGCTGCTCGAGCGAGCAGCGCCCTCGCCCCGCAGGGGCTGAACCCGTTTCTTGCCCATGACTGCCAACGCACCCGCATCCACGCCCGTACCCATGCCCGTACCCACGCCCGTACCGGTTCCCGCGCCGGCAAGCGGACACCGCCCGGAACCGCTGATGGCCCGCTTTCGCGAACTGGTGTCCTATCAGTCGCAGCACGCCGACAACGGCATCCCCACCGAGGTGATGGAATACCTCGCGGCCAACAAGGTGTTTCCGGTGGTCTGTCCGCCGGGTCTGGTCGGTCGCAACGCGCTCGCCCCGCTGCGCGGCTGGCCCGGGCTGTGCATCACCATCGCGCAGTGCACACCCAGACAGGGGCCGGTCTCGCACAACCACACCGGGACGCTGGAGACCTTCTTCTGTCTGGATGGACGCTTCGACGTGCTCTGGGGAAACCGGCTGGAGCACAAGGTGACGCTGGAGGCCGGCGACCTGTGCTCGGTGCCGCCGGGCGTGTATCGCACGTTCCGCAATCTCGTCGATCGCGAAGCGCGCCTGCTGGTTCTGATCCAGGGCGATGAGCGGATGAGCGACAGGATCGAGATGCCGCGCAGCATCGGCGAGCAGGTTCGGCAGCAGCACGGCGACCGGGTGATGGAACTGCTGGCCGGCATCAACATGCGCTTCCAGGGCGATGACGCGAAGGACATCAGCGAGGCGCAGATGCAGTCGCGCGTGAGCCGCATGGCACGGCTGGAGCCGCGTCGGGCCGGCGGCGAAACGGTGTACCCGATCATGTCCCCGCGAGCGGGCGAGGCACCGGTGCAGGCGTGGCCCGGCCTCGACGTGTCGCTCGTGCAGGATGCTGCGACTGCCACGGTCGATCGCGAGCACTGCCAGTGGGTGATCAACATCGGCGAGGCGCCCTGTGCCGTCACCATCGATGGTCGCAGCGAGGTGCTCCATCGATTCGACTTCATCCGCATCGAGCCGGGTACCACGCGCACCATCGGCCCGGCCGGCACCGAGCCGATACGCGTGATGCTCGCCACCCAGAGCAACGAGACCATCCGCGCCGAGGACATCCCGCATTGAGGCGGGTGCTGTGCGAAGTGTGTCTGCCGTGCGGCGGCGATCGCGGCCAAGCCGGCGGGGTTGCGGTGTGCCAGGCAGCGAAGGCGGCACACGCGCGGCTGCGCAGCGTTCGCCATCGCTCTTCCTGCTGCAGCGTTCGGGGGCACGCGAGCGCAGGGTGGCTGGCTCGGCGCGCACGGCCTCCCGCGGCGGGCGCGTCGTGAGTGATCGGCTCCGGCGCCACGCTCCGTGCGAATGCTCGAATGCGTCGTCGCCCGCGCCCCGCCGCCGCGACGATCCACCTGGCGTGCAACGACCGAGGACCCGATGGACTTCATCAGCGACGTGATCGAGGGCGGGCGGCGCCAGCGAGGCTTCAGTCTCGCGGTCGACGGGCGCCGCGTGCCGGGGCTGCTGTGGACGCGCGCGGGCGGCAGCGCCCGCCGTCCGCTGGTGCTGGTCGGGCACGGCGGCTCGCAGCACAAGGCTTCCGACGCGGTGCTCGATGTCGTCGGGCCGCTGGTGGACGAGCACGGTTTCGCGGTGGCCGCGATCGACGGGCCGATTCACGGCGATCGGCGCGCGGACGGTGGACGCGACAGCGGCAAGGTGATCCTGGAGTTCCGCGCCTTGTGGAACGCCGAGCCAATGATCGAGGAGATGGTGGCGGACTGGCGCGCGACGACGAGCGCGCTGCTCGCGGCTCCGGAGATCGACGCGCAGGCGATCGGCTGGTTCGGCATCTCGATGGGAACAGCCTACGGCCTGCCGCTGTGCGCCGCGGATTCCCGCATCCGTGCGGCGCTGCTCGGGATGTGGGGTACCAGCCACACGCACGGTGCGCGTCTGCTCGCTGCGGCACGCGAGGTGCGCTGTGCGGTGCTGTTTCAGCGCAAGCGTGACGACGAGCGCTTCACCGCGGCCGGGCAGCAGGAACTGTTCGACGCGCTGGGCAGCCGCGACAGGGAAATGCGCGTCTACGAGGGCGGGCACGTCAATCCGGCCGGCGTCCAGTTGCGCGACGGCATCGACTTTCTGGTGCGTGCGCTTGCGGCGGGTGCCGCGTGAGCCTCTTCCCGATGCGCCATCCGCCCGCTTCGGAGATACTGCACGGCGGGAGCTGCCCGGGGTGAGGCTGCCGGTTCGTGCCCTTGCGCGCGCACACCGCGCAGGTCCGCCGGCAGTACCCGGGTCATGGCCCTGCCTTGCGACCACCGGCTGATGCCGCCTCGGCTCGACAGCCGCGCGCGATCACACGGTACGTCACCACGACGCGCCTGCTGCGCATCGATCAACACAGCTCTGGAGATACGCCGATGACATTCGATCCCCGCCGCACAGCGCGCCGCACCGTGCTTGCGATCGCCGCCGTCTCGCTTGCAGCGCCGCTGGCGGCAGCGGCGCAGGACGGGTTCCCGCGAAAGCCGATCCGGCTGGTGGTGCCCTATGCCCCGGGCGCGATCACCGACATCGCCGCGCGGCTGGTCGCCGAGCGGATGTCCGCGGTACTGGGGCAGCCGGTGATCGTCGACAACCGCGGCGGTGCCGGCACGCGCATCGGCGTGCAGGCGGTCGCCACTGCGGTGCCCGACGGCTACACGCTGCTCTACGTGAACTCGATCACCCACGGTTCCATGCCGGCGATGTCGAAGACGCTGCCGTTCGATCCGGTGAAGAGTTTCGCGCCGGTCGCGCCACTGTTCTGGTACGCGAACATCTTCCTGTGTCACCCCTCGGTGCCTGCGAACACGATCCAGGAGCTCGTTGCCTACGCGAAGCAGAATCCGGGCAAGCTCACCAACGCGACGGCCGGGCCGGGCTCGGGGCACGACTTTCTCGGGTCGCTGTTCAACACGATGACCGGCGTGAACATCCTGCACGTGCACTACAAGGGCGGTGCGCCGGCCCTGCAGGACGTGCTGGCCGGCCACGTCAGCTGCATCTACGGTGACGGCAATGCGCGGCAGATGGTCGACGCGGGCAAGCTCAAGGCGTTCGCCACCGCCGGACCGGCGCGCGATCCGCTGTTCCCGACGGTGCCCACGATGCACGAGGCCGGAGTGCTCGACTTCAGCCTGCCGATCAATCACGGCATCGCTGCGCCTGCCGGAACGCCGGCTGCGGCAGTGGCGCGGCTGAACGCCGCGGCCAACGAGGCGCTGAAGCACCCGCAGCTGCTCGCGCGGGCACGCGAACTCGGGCTCACCATCAGCGCGGGCACCCCGGAGCGACTGGCCCAGCTGATCGCGCTCGACCTTGCGCGGTTCGCCAAGATCGCCGCCGACGCCAATATTCCGAAGGAATGATCGGCGCGCGACCGGCAGCGCTGCTCGCCTCGCGCGTCGCCGCGGGCAGAGCGCCGCCGCGCGACATCGTTGCCGCACAGGATGGAGAGCGAGATGGCACTGCTGCTGAAGGAATCCCACGTTCGTGAACTGTTGACGATGGCCGATGCGCTGCCAGCGGTCGAGCGCGCATTCGCCGACGTCGCGCGCGGTGAGGCGGTGAACGTGTCGCGCCACCGCGGCGCGCTGAAGGGAATGACGATCAACGCGATGGGGGCGATCTCCAGCGCGCTCGATCTCACCGCGATGAAGGTCTATCCCATCGTGCGTCAGGACATCACCGTGGGTTCGAGCTTCCAGGTGCTGGTGTGGCGGCTGTCCACCGGCGCGCTGGAGGGGGTGTTCGAGGCCGAACTGCTCGCGCAGGTGCGCACCGGTGCGGCTAGCGGTGTCGCCACCCGGTTCATGGCGCGACCCGACAGCCGGGTGATGACGCTGTTCGGCGCTGGCTGGCAGGCGCGGGCACAGCTCGAGGCGATCGCCCGCGTGCTTCCCGCGCTCGAGCGGGTGAACGTGCTCAGCCGCTCGCCGCAGCGCGTGCAGGAGTTCTGCGCGCAGATGCAGGGCGCAGTCGCCGCGAAGCTGGTGCCGGCGGTCGACGTCGAGCAGGCGGTGCGCGAGGCTGATGTGATCACCACGATCACCGGGGCGAAGCAGCCGCTGTTCGATGGCGAGTGGCTGCGCCCCGGTACGCACGTCAACGCCGCCGGGTCGAACTTCTCGACCAAGCGCGAGATCGACGCGACGAGCGTCACGCGAGCGCAGCGGATCGTGGCCGATGACATCGAGGTGGCGAAGATCGAGTCGGGCGACCTGCTCGCGATCGAGGGTTTCGACTGGACGCGCGTGCGCGGCCTCGCGGAGGTGGTCGGCGGCAGTGTCCCGGGGCGGGGCGCCGCCGACGAGATCACGCTGTTCGAGTCGCAGGGCCTCGGGCTGGAGGACCTGGCGGTCTCGGCGGTACTGCTG
>CANGUQ010000037.1 GCA_947456915.1 Betaproteobacteria bacterium | reverse complement strand
TGGCGAACGCATCGCCGAGACTGCCGTCGTGGGCACGATAGCGCCGCAGCACCGACAGCGGCGGCAGCAGTCGTGCGAGGTCGCCGCGGCGATCCGGCGCGGCGGCAGCGCCCGGCACGGTGCTCAACGGCGCCCCTCGTGCGAGCTGGTGGCGATGACCGCGCGCGTGCTGCCGGGATTGCTCCACGCGTAGCGCGCGCCGAGCAGCAGCGCGGTCTCGCCCGCGCGAAACGCTACCGCCTGACCGTCGAGCTGCAGCACCGGCTCGCCTTCGACCACCACGCAGTAGTCGAAGGTGCGGGTGAGCTTCATGTACGGGTGCGGCGCATCGGCGCTCCACGCGCAGGCGGCAGGCGAGCCCATCGTGGCGAACCAGTGCTCGGCCTCGGCGCGCCCGGCACGGGCCCGCCAGGTGTCGTCCGGCGGCAGGATCTCGACGTGGAACACCGCGCCACCGTGCTCCGGCTCGAGCGTGCGCGGCAGGTGCAGCGTCTCGCGCACGATCGGTGCCGGGCAGCGTTCGATCGCCCACATGCGCTGCAGCGCGTATCCGGGCCGGGCGGGATCGGTCACCACGTCCGGGCTGGTGGCGTCGCTCACGATCTCGCTGCGCCCGTCGCCGGCGCGATCGATGGTGACCACGCGGCGGGTGAGCCGCAGGCCAGCCGGCGCCGGTGCGGCAGGCAGGGGCGCGGCACCGCCGGCGTCGCGTCCGTTGCCGCCGGGGAAGTCGGCGCCGGTCATGTCGAAGGCGATGCGCGCATCGGTCGGATAGCCCCACTGGTGCCACGCCCCGACCTGGATCACCACATCGCCCGTGTCGAGCTGCGTTGTGCCTTCGTCGAGCACGAGTTCGCGGCGTCCCTCGAACATGACACCGAAGTCGACCGTCTGCGTCTTGTGCATCGAGGACGAGTACATGCCGTTGCCGCCGCGGTCCCACACGCCGGTGCAGCCGGGGCGCACCCGGGGCTCGTGCGGCGCGACGTTCTCCGGGTCCGTCGACCGGTCGTAGCCGGCCGGCCGCGCCACGCTCTGCACGACACGCAGATGGCCGCCGCGCACCTCGCCTGGAAACACGTAGCGATGGCTGCCGTGGTCCTCGTTCACTGCCAGTTCGAGCGGTGCGTCCTCCCACACCCACAGGTCGGTGTGTCCGCGTGCAGCCGACATCGACGAGGGGTGTGCGTTCGGGGCGGGACCGTCGAACAGCACACGCGGAGCGGCGCCCGGCGTCGAGGTGACGACGAGGCGGCGGATCGGTTTGAGCGCAGACACAGGGTTCTCCTCGGATCGGGCCGGCCGTCCTGCGCAGCGCGCGGCGACGCGGCAGCGCGATTTTGCCCGCTCGGCGCGAAGGCTGTAACCTGACCGGGCGGCAGATGGGCGCGTTCGCGGCGCCGCACACTTCGGAGGACGGCAATGACCCGCACACTCTACGGCTTCTGGCGCTCGCTTGCGGCGTTTCGCGTGCGCGCGGCGATGAACCTGAAAGGGCTCGACTACCGCGAGGTGTCGATCGATCTGTTCAACGGCGAGCAGGACCTGCCGGCGTTTCGCGCGATCAACCCGATGGGCGCGGTACCGGCGCTGGTCGAGGACGACCACCCGCCACTCACGCAGTCGCTCGCGATCATCGAGTATCTGGAGGAGGTGCACCCGGCGCCGCCGCTGCTGCCGGCTTCGCCGCGCGCGCGCGCGCATTGCCGTGCCCTGGCACTGACGGTGGCCGCCGACGCACACCCGCTGGTCACACCACGCGTGCGCAACTATCTCGATCACGTGCTGAAGGTCGACGAGCCGACGAAGATGGCGTGGATCGAGCACTGGAGCCGCACTGCGCTGCGCGCGCTGGAGCGGCAACTCGTCGACGCGCCCGGGCCGTACTGCATGGGGCCGTCGGTGACGGTGGCCGACATCTGCCTCACCACGCACGTGGTCGGCGCGCGGCTGTTCAAGTTCGACCTCGCCGAATTCCCGACCTGCGTCCGGATCGCCGATGCCTGTCTGGCGCTGGAGGCCTTTGCGCGGGCGCACCCGCTCGAGCAGGTCGGGGCACCAGCGGCGCGCTGAGCGCACGCACGGACGGCGTGTTCGCCGCCCGGGGATGCGCTCGCGCGCCCGGCGCGCGAGTCCGCTCAGTTCAGACGCCGCGTGCCCTCGACGGTGCCGTACCAGTCGAACGGCTTGCCCGACACGTTGGTCATCACCGCCTTGGTGTGGAAGTGCGCGTCGAACGATTCGGTACCGAACTCGCTGCCGATGCCCGATTCCTTGATCCCGCCCCACGGACTCGCTGGATCGAGCCGGTGGTGGTCGTTGATCCAGAAGATGCCGCACTCGACGCGGCGCGCGATCCGGTGCGCGCGCGCGACGTCGGCGGTGCGCACGCCGGCGGCGAGGCCGTAGGGCGAGTCGTTGGCGATGGCCACCGCCTCGTCTTCGGTGTCGAACGGAATTACTACCGTGACCGGGCCGAACACTTCCTCGCGTGCGATGGTCATCGTCGGCGTCACGTCGGCGAATACCGTGGGCTCGACGAAGTAGCCGTCGGCGAGCGCGCCTTCGAGGTGCTGCGGGCGGCCGCCGCCGGTGGCGGTACGCGCACCTTCGCGCTGTGCGGTGTCGATCAGCTTCATCACCCGCTCGCGCTGGCGGGCCGAGATCACCGGGCCCATCTGCGTCTGCGGCAGCGCCGGGTCGCCGACGCGGATGCCGGACGCCTTGCGCGCGAGGCGCTCGACGAACTCGTCGTACACGCTGCGCTGGACGATGTGGCGCGCTGCACACACGCAGGTCTGGCCGGCGGCGACGAACGCCCCGAACGCCGCGTAGTTGACCGCCTGCTCGACGTCGTAGTCGTCGAACACGATCACCGGTGTCTTGCCGCCGAGTTCCAGCGTCTGGTGCGCGAAGTTGCGCGCGGCGAGCGCGCCGGAGATGCGTCCCGCCTCGGTGCCGCCGGTGAGCACGAACTTGGCGATGCCCGGGTGCTCGGCGAGGGCGCGGCCGGTGGTCGCGCCCAGCCCGGTCACCACGTTGAACACGCCGGCAGGCAGTCCGGCCTCGAAGAAGATCTGCGCCAGCCGCAGCGTGGTCAGCGGCGTGTACTCCGAGCACTTGACCACCGTCGTGCACCCCGAGGCGAACACCGGCGCGAGGCTCTTCGCCATGATCATCAGCGGATGATTGAACGGTGTGCAGTTGCCGACCACGCCGACCGGCGTGCGCTGCGTGTAGCAGAGATAGTCGCCCTCGACCGGGATCACCGCGTCGCGTCGTGCCAGCGCGAGGCCGGCGTTGTAGCGGAAGAAGTCGGGCAGGCGGCCGAGCTGGGCGCGGGTCTCGGTGATCGGGCGGCCGTTGTTGCGTGTCTCGAGCTGGTAGAGCTCCTCCAGATGCGCCTCGAGCGCATCGGCGAGCCGGTTCACCAGCCGGGCGCGCGCGCGCACCGACATCGTCGCCCACGGGCCGGAGGCGAATGCGCGGCGAGCACTGCGCACCGCGGTGTCCACGTCCGCGTCGGTCGCATGCGCGATGCGCGCGATCACCACGCCGCGCGAGGGGTCGAACACGTCGATCAGATCGGGCGCGGAGGCCGCACGCTCGGCGCCGTCGATGAACAGGCCGCGCACCGGTACTTCACCGGCCGCCGGGTTGGAAATCACTGACATTCGCGGACTCCACAATTCGCGGGGCGCCAACGATAGCGCAGCTGCCCGCCCGGCGCAGCCGCAGGCTCCGCTGCTGTCCCTCCCGCCGCTGCGGCACCTCACCCGTAATCCCCCATGCGGGGAAAGGTCATGCCGAACCCCGAAAAGGGGTCGAAAAGGGGTCAGGGTCGATTACCGAGACGAGCGAGAGAAAAAGGGGCCTGGCCCCTTTTCGAAAAAGGGGTCAGGGTCGATTGTGGAGACAGGACGTGACCGGAGCCGAAACCGACCCTGACCCCTTTTCAAAATCGACCCTGGCCCCTTTTTTCTCGGGAAAGGGCCATGCCGGAACGCAAAAAAGGGGCCTCGCGAAAAGGGGCCTGGCCCCTTTTCGGGGTTCGGGGTGTTGCGGCCGGGGCGTGGGAGAATCGCGGCCCGGCTGCAAATGCGGCCGTCCACTGTGGGATGACCCGCCATGCCCCTGACTTCCGTTGCCGATTCTCCCGTCGAATACTTTCAGCAGGGCAGCGGCCCCGAGCTGGTGCTCGTGCACTCGTTGCTCACCGACGCCAGCGTGTTCGACGGGCTGTCGCCGCGACTCGCCGTGGCGCGTCGGGTGAGCGCTCTCAACCTGCCCGGTTACGGCGGCTCCGCGCCGCGTGCGTTCATCAGTATCGCCGAGTACGCGGACTTCGTCGCCGCAGCGCTCGATGCGCTCGCGGTACCGACCTCCGCCGATCTGTTCGGCAATGGCTTCGGGGCGTTCGTCGCCACCGAGTTCGCGCTGCGACACCCGGGGCGCATCCGGCGGCTGATCGTCGCCGACGTCAACGCGGGGTTTCCCGAGGCCGGGCGCGTTCCGTTCGGCGTGATGGCGCAGAAGGTCACCGAAGGCGGCATGACCGCGGTACTCGATGCGGCGATCGGCCGGATGTTCCCGGAGCCGTTCCAGCAGGCGCAGCCGCAGGTGGTGGCGCAGCGCAAGGCGCGGCTTGCCACCGCGGACGCGGCGGCCTTCGCTCGCGCCTGCCGCGCGCTCGCCGCGCTCGATCTCGCGGCGCGGCTGCCGATGCTCGCGCTGCCGGTGACCGTGCTCTGCGGCGAACTCGACCGCACCACGCCACCGGAACTCGCGCAGCAGATGGCTGCGCTGATTCCCGGCGCGCGCTACGCAGGAATACCCGGCAGCGGGCATTGTCCGATGCTGGAGCAGCCGGAGGCGCTGATCGAACTGATCGAGCGTGCACTGGGCTGATCGCGCTGAGCTGGTGTCGCGCGTCCGTCGTCGGGTGCGCCGCGATTCGGTCACACTAGCGCTGCATGATCGGGTCCGCGTACTGCTGCGTTGCATCGTTGTCTTCGCCAAGGGGGTCGCTCTGATGAATGTCGGTTGCGCTGGAGCTGCGTTCGGTCGTCGTGGAGGCACGTCGGTGCGCTGTGTGATCGCGGCGTTCGCGCTTGCGGTCGTGACCGCGACCGCATTCGCGCAGGCCCCGCAGAACGTGCGCATCCGCGGCACGATCACCGCGATCGACGGCAGCACGCTGCTGGTCAGGTCGCGCGACGGGACCGCCCTGAAGGTGCGCATGACCGAGGCGACCACCGTGGCCACTGCGCGTGCGATCGCGCTTGCCGACCTGCCGAAGGACGCCTTCGTCGGCGTCACCGCGGTGAAGGGGCCCGACGGCGTGCTGGTCGCGCGCGAAGTGCACACGATCCCGAAGACGGCGAGTCAGGGGCACACCGAGTGGGACCTCGAGCCCGGCGCCTCGATGACCAACGCGTTCATCGAATCGAACGTGCAGACCAACGACGGCCGCGAACTCACGATGGTGTACCAGGGCGGGACGCAGCGCATTCGCGTGCCGCCGGGCACGCCGGTCGTCACCACCGATCCTGCCGATCGCTCGGCACTCGCTCCGGGCATCTACGTGTTCATGTCGGCGCAGGTGGCGGCGGACAACACGATCACCGCACTGCGTATCCAGGCCGAGAAGGCTGGCGTCAAGCCGCCGCAGTGACCGTGCCCGGCGCCGCGCGCGCGCGCACGCCGCTGGCGCCTTCCGTGCCGCCTCGCCTTGCCCCGGCCGGGAGGCGCCGCGCTCAGGGATACGGAAACAGCGGCTTGCCAGTGGTGAACAGGTGGTGCAGCGCTTCGAGGAAGACGTCGACGCGGTCGTAGTTGCGCAGGTCGGCGTACTGCGGAAAGCGCAGCGCCTTCACGATCTGTTCCTTCGTCCAGCCGCGCCCGATCGCCTGCTTGACGCCGGCCTGCACGTCGGCGAGCAGTCGCGCCTCGTCGAGCACGTCCTCGCGCGTGCCCACGTCGCCGTGGCCGGGCAGGAACATGTCGACGTCCATCTTCGCGATGCGCTCGAGCAGCCTGATCCAGCCGTCGATCGACGGCGTGAACGACATGTTCGACCAGTTCTTCCGCGCGAACGGGCCGCCGATGTACAGGGCGCGCTGCGCCGGGAAGTGGATCATCGTGTCGCCGGGGTTCTGTCCCGCTCCCCAGTAGAAGATCTCCACCGGGTACCTGCCCAGCTGCAGCCGCAGACTCGAATCGAAGGTGAGATCGGGCAGCACGGTGCGCACCTCCTTCGCGTCGAGTCCCTGCGAACTGAAGAAGGCCTGGCGGCGACCGAACTCGAGCTTCTCGTTCTTCACCATGCCGGCGACGGTGTCGCGGTGGGCGATGATCGTCGCGCCCAGCGCCCTGAACGGCGGGTTGCCGTAGTAGTGATCGCCGTGCGCGTGCGTGTTGATCACCCAGCG
This sequence comes from Betaproteobacteria bacterium, assembly GCA_947456915.1. Taxonomy (GTDB): domain Bacteria; phylum Pseudomonadota; class Gammaproteobacteria; order Burkholderiales; family CAIKXV01; genus CAIKXV01. Next base: position 8,075 of record CANGUQ010000037.1, on the reverse strand, counting down.
GATCGGCTTGTCGGTGACCTTGCGGATCATCGCGATCAGTTCGCGCCCGTGCTGCGGGTGCTGGCGGGTGTCGATCACCAGCACGCCGTCGTCGCTCACCAGGAACGCCGCGTTCGACGACAGATCGTCGTAGAGGAACCACAGGTCGGGCGCGACCTGCTTGAGCTCCATCGGAACGCCCTTGCGGTCGCGGAAGTTGTCGAAGCGGGCGAGATCGGCCGCGACGGCGAGGCTGCAGCATGCCGCGGCGAGCAGCAGGGCAGCCAGTCTCGGCCACAGGCGCGGGTGCGGGATCGGGCGTGTCGCGGGCATTGCATCGCCGTGGCGCATCGTGTCCTCCCCTGGTAAGCGCACCGCAGCGCGGCGCGTCATGCATGATAGCGTCGCAGGGCACCTTCCCGGAACACGATCCCGCGCGTGAAACGACTGCTCAAGCTGCTGCACCAGCTGGCCGGCATCGGCATGGCCGGCGCGCTCGCCGTGCAGCTGGTGATCATCACCCGTGTGGTGCACGACCCGGCGGAGCCCGGGTACGCAGCCGTGCGCCGTGCCATCGGCATCGTGCACGACTGGCTGCTGTTTCCGTCGCTCGTGCTGGTGCTGGTCAGCGGGCTGGCGGCCATGGCGCTGCACTTCCCGTTCGCGCAGGCGCGCTGGGTGTGGGTGAAGGCGATCACCGGCATCGCGCTGTTCGAGGGCACGCTGGTCGCGATCATCGGCACCGGCCGCAGGATCGCCGAAGCCAGCGCCGTGGTCGCCGACGGTGGCACGCTGAACGAAGCGGCGTTCGCGGCGCTGCTGCGCAGCGAGCGGCTGGGCCTGTGGCTGATGTTCGCCCTGGCCGTGGCCAACGTCGTGCTGGGGGTGCTGCGGCCGCGCCTGCAGCGGCGCCGCGAGGATGCGGCGGCGAGTCCCGCGGCACCCTCCTGACCCGGGCGCGGCGCCGACCGGCGCTCAGCCTTCGAACAGGTTGCGCTGCGCGTAGGTGAGATGGGCACTGACGGCGCTGCGCGCGGCGGCTGCATCACGGCCCTTCAGTGCGGCGACGATCGCACGATGCTGGCGCTGATATTCCAGTCGCAGCGGTTCGGTGACGATGCGATCGCGCAGCTTGCCGAATTCGGTCAGCTGCCTCGCGTTGTGGAACAGGTCGAACACCCCGGCGATCAGCGCGTTGTGGGTGGCCGCGGCGAGCGCCTGATGCAGCGCGGCGTCCCACAGTTCGAACTCCGCGAGCGTGAGCGCCGCCTCGGCACGGCCGAGGCAGTGATCCATGCGGGCGAAATCGGCAGCCGTCGCGTGGACCACGACCAGTTCGACCGCGGCCGGTTCGATGCGCAGTCGCGCCTCCATCAGTTCCGCCGGACTGATCGGGCGCTCGCTGCCGGTGGTTTCGAGCGTGGCCGGCGAGGCCGCGATGAACGTCCCGCGGCCCACTTCGCGCCGGATCGCACCCTCGGCCTCGAGGTCGGACAGCGTGCGGCGCACGGCGTTGCGCGGCAATCCGAAACGCTGGGCAAACGCGCGTTCGGTCGGCAGCCGGCTGCCCAGCGCGTTGTCGGCGCCCGCCTGCGCCAGCACGAAGGCGCGCAGTGCCCGGGACGCGTCGCGGTTGCCGATGCGGTTGGCCATGGAGCCCGGACGGTAAACCAATGTTCGAATTGGTTCAATACAGCCCGCCCAAGATCAGCGCCGCATGCTGCGGCGCAGCATCGGGTGCCTTGATGCTGCTGCCTCGGCAGATAGCCAGACGGACGGGGTCTTCCATTGGTCTGTGCGTATCGAACCATTGCCGGCCAGCCGTTGACGATTGGTTGCACCCGCGGCTACGATTCCGCCCCGGCCCGGCGTGCGCAGGCAGACGCGCTCGGCCGCGACGAGGAGACCGGCGATGGCCGACACGAATGCCGCAGCGAACCCCGCATCCGCGCCCGCCGCCGGCGCACAGTCGCAACTGCAGTCCGCGCTCGCGCACTGGGCCCCCAGGCTGATCGCCAACGGTATCCCGCTCACCGACTTTCAGGATGTGGTGGGAAGCCTGTCGGGCTGGGATGGCTGGTGCCGCGCCTGGGTGGCGCGCGGCGAGGTGCACGATGCGCTGGGCGAGGAGGCGCTCGCCGCCGGCTACCGGCTGTCGGCCGGCGAGCACTTCGCGCGCGCCGCGGTGTGCCACCACTTCGCCAAGTTCGTCTTCGTCGACGATCTGGAACAGATGCGCGCCGCCCACATGAAGGCGGTGGCCTCGCGGGTGAAGGCGCTGCCGCTGATCGATCCGCCGGGCGAGCGGGTGGAGATTCCCTATCTCGGCACCACGCTCAAGGGCGAACTGCGCAAGCCGGCGGGAAGCGAGCGCCCGCCGATCGTCGTGATGTGCATGGGACTCGATTCGTGCAAGGAGGAGATGGACGCCTACGAGCGCAACTTCCTCGAGCGCGGGATGGCGACGCTCGCCTTCGACGGGCCGGGGCAGGGCGAGGCCGAGTACGAATTCGCGATCCGCGGCGACTACGAGGTTCCGGTGAAGGCGGTGTTCGACTGGCTCGCCACGCGCAGCGACATCGACGCCGGGCGCGCCGGGCTGTGGGGCGTGTCGCTGGGCGGCTACTACGCACCGCGCGCGGCGGCGTTCGAAAAGCGGGTGAAGGCCTGCATCGCGCTGTCGGGCCCGTACAACATGGGGGCGAACTGGGACGGTCTGCCGGAGCTCACGCGCCGCGCGTTCCAGGTGCGCGCGAAGTGTGCGACCGCCGAGGACGGGCGCAAGGCAGCGTACACGCTGTCGCTGGAGGGGCTCGCCGCGCGGATCGAGTGCCCGCTGTTCATCGTCGCCGGCAAGCAGGACCGGATCATCCCGTGGCAGGACGCGCAGCGTCTGGCGGGCGAGGCGCGCGGGCCGGTCGAACTGCTGATCGTCGACGACGGCAACCACGTGGTGAACAACCGCGCCTATCGCTACCGCACGCAGACCGCCGACTGGATGGCCGGGCAGCTGGGGCTGCCCCGGCGCTAGGCGGCGCAGTCACGGCCGGCAGCGTGCCGTCGTCCGTGCGCTGTCCGTCACTACCGCAGCAGACACACACAACCGGGATCGCGCGAGCGATCCGCATCACAGTCCAAGGAGAAACCGCGATGAACCGCTGGATCAGGACCGCCGCGCTCGGCGCGGCCTTCGCCACGCCGCTGGCCGCTGCCGCTGCCGACTTTCCGAACCGGCCGGTGCGCATCGTCGTGCCGTTCTCGGCCGGCAGTGCCACCGACATCCTCGCCCGCGCGGTGGCGTCGCGCCTCACCGAGATGTGGGGCCAGCAGGTGATCACCGACAACCGCCCGGGGGCGCTGGGTATCGTCGGCACCGAACTCGTGCTCAAGTCCAACCCCGACGGCCACACGCTGCTGATGGTGTCCTCCGGGCACGCGGCCAACGCCACGCTGGCGGCGAAGCTGCCGTTCGACACGATCAAGGACTTCTCCGGCGTCGCGCCGGTGGCGATCGTTCCCAACGTGCTGGTGGTGTCGCCGGCGCTGGGCGTGAAGAACGTGCGCGATCTGATCGAACTCGCGAAGAAGCGGCCCAACGGTCTGCTCTATGCCTCGGCCGGCATCGGCAGCTCGACGCACCTCAACGGCGAGGTGGTGCGTGCGGCGCTCGGCCTGAACGCCCAGCACGTGCCGTTCAAGGGCGTGCCGGAGGGGTTGACCGACGTGATCGGCGGGCGCGTGGACTTCTTCATGGTGCCGCTGGTGGCGTCGCTGAGCCAGATCAAGGCGGGCAAGCTGCTCGGGCTGGCCGTGGGCACCAACAAGCGCTCCTCGGTGCTGCCCGACCTTCCGGCGCTGGTCGAGACGTTCCCGGGGGCGGGTTTCGACGGCTGGTTCGGTCTGCTCGCTTCGTCGAAGACCCCGCGCGAGCTGATCACGCGGCTCAACCGCGACGTCAACAAGGTGCTGGGCATGCCCGAGGTGCGCGAGCAGTTCCTCACCCAGGGCGCAGAGACGATGTCGATGACCGGCGAACAGTTCGACAGGTTCCTGGTGAACGAGGTGGCGCGCCTGGGCAAGGTGGTGAAGGAGTCCGGCGCGAAGGCCGAGTAGGCCGCGTGCGTCCCCGCACGGACGCGGCGACGGTGGCCTGCGCCGCCCGCGGCGCGAGATTTCGCCGCGCACGGCGCGGGGCAGGCGGCAACCGCCCGCATCGCGCGGGTGTTCGAACCAAGGAGAGCAATCGATGAAACGCGAGCATCTGCCCACCGGCGAGGCACAGAAGGGCCGTGCGTACTCGCCGGCGGTGATCACCGAAGGCGGGCGCATCGTCTGGCTCGCCGGCCAGACCGCGCTCAGGGATGCCGAGGGCAGGGACCTGTCGGGCAACTTCGACGCGCAGGTCGAGCGCATCTTCGATCTGCTCGGCGCGACGATCGCTCGCGCCGGCGGCACCCTCGCCGACATGGTGACGATGACGGTATTCATCAACGATCCGCGTCACGGCGATCGCTTCGTCGAGCTGCGCGGCAAGCGCTTCCCGGATGGCCGCTACCCGGCCAGCGCGCTGATCACCGTATCGCAGTTCGCGCGCCCCGGGATACTGATCGAGATCCAGGGCATCGCCGTCGTCAGCGAATGATCGAGAAACCGGCGGCTGCGCCGACCGGTTCGCCACCCCAGTCGAGGAGATCCTGATGAAGCACGTGTTCCGTCCTGCCGCACTGCACTGTGCGCTGATCGCCGCCGTCGTGTCCGTCCCGGGTGCGGCCTTCGCCCAGGCCGACCCGGCGAAGGACTTTCCGAACCGGCCGCTGCGCATCATGGGGCAGGGCGTGGGCAGCACTGCCGACTACCTGTCGCGGGTGATCGGCCAGAAGCTCACCGAGCGCTGGGGGCAGCCGGTAGTCGTCGACAACCGAGCGGGCGCCGGCGGCACGATCCCGACCGAGGTGGTGGCCAAGGCCTCGCCGGACGGCTATTCGCTCGCGATGGGCCACGCCGGTCCGATCGTGAGCGCGGTTACGCTCTACCCGAAGCTCGGCTACGACCCGGTGCGCGATCTGCAGCCGGTGACGATGGTGGCGCAGGGTGTGACCACGCTGGTCGTGCACAGCTCGGTACCGGCCAGCAACGTCAAGGAACTGGTCGCCTTCATCCGGCAGAAGGGACGCCTGCCCTACGGATCGGCCGGCAACGGCTCGATCAGCCACCTGTCTGCCGAGCTGTTCGGCAAGGTGGCCGGCGTCGAACTCGACCACATCCCGTACAAGAGCGCCGGTGCGGCGCTGACTGCCCTGCTCTCCGGCGAGGTGCCGATGGCCTTCCTGTCGCCGGTGACCGTGGCCGCGCAGCTCAAGGCGGGCGGGGCGGCGAAGCTGCGCCCGCTGGTCGTGTCCACGCCCAAGCGCTTCGTCGGCGCACCGGACATCCCGGGCGCGGCGGAGGCCGGCTTCCCGCAGTTCGACGCCAAGCTCTGGTTCGGCCTGTTCACGACGGCCAAGACGCCGCGGCCGATCGTCGAGAAGCTCAACCGCGCGGTGGTGGAGATTCTCGGCACGCCCGAGGTGCGCGAGATGCTGCTCAAGCAGGGCATCGAGACGGTGACCTCGACGCCGGAGGAGCTCGCGAAGTTCGTCCGCGTGGAGATCGACCGCTGGACGCCGATCATCAAGGCCGCCGGCATCACCGCGGACTGACAGCCGCGCCTGGCCGTATCCGGTACGCGTGCGTCCCCGCCCTTGCGCTCTTCCATCCCTCCCGACCGTGCCCCGACTCCGATGAAGATGCGTACTCTCGGCCGGCAGGGGCTGCGCGTCTGCGCGATCGGGCTCGGCATGGGCAGCGCCACGACGAACTTCGGCGAGCGTGATGGCGAGGTCCAGGTGGCCACGATGCGCCGCGCGCTCGATCTGGGCGTGAATTTCCTCGACTCCTCGGATGCCTACCAGAAGGGGCGGCACGAGCAGCTGATCGGCGAGGCGATCCGCGGCCGGCGCGCCGAGGCGATCGTCGTCTCCAAGTTCGGCAATCTCGATCTGCCCGAAGGCGGCAAGGGCTACAACGCACGGCCAGACTACGTGCCGGTGGCCTGCGACCGGTCGCTGCGCCAGCTCGGGGTGGACACGATCGACCTGTACTACCTGCACCGCATCGATCCCGACGTGCCGATCGAGGACACCGTGGGCGCGATGTCGCGGCTGGTCGAGCAGGGCAAGGTGCGCTTCCTCGGGCTGTGCGAGGCGGGTGCCGAGTCGCTCGCTCGCGCGCATCGCGTGCACCCGATCAGCGCGCTGCAGACCGAGTATTCGCTGTGGGAGCGGCACGTCGAGCGGGAGATCCTGCCGGCCTGCCGGCGGCTGGGCATCGGCTTCGTACCCTACTCGCCGCTGGGTCGCGGGCTGCTCACCGGGCGCGTGCGCTCGCTCGAGGACATCGCGCCGAACGACCGTCGCCGCATTCACCCGCGGTTTCACGCCGGCAACATCGAGAAGAATCTGCAACTGCTCGCGCCGCTCGAGCGCATCGCCGCGACGCACGCGGCGACCACCGCGCAGGTGGCGCTCGCGTGGCTGCTCGCGCAGGGCGAGGACATCGTGCCGATCCCGGGCACCAAGCAGCAACGTTTCGTCGAGCAGAACGCGGCTGCAGTCGAGCTTGCGCTCGGTGCAGCCGAGATCGCCGAACTGTCCGAGGCGTTCCGGCCGGGTGTGGGCGCCGGTGAACGCTACCCGGCCGGCTATTTCCGCACGCTTGGAGGATGACGATGGGCACGCAGCCTTCCACGCCGCAGCCGCCGGCGTCCGCTGCGCCGGGATCGGGTGCAGCACCGGCGCTGTATCCGAAGTTCTCCGCCGCGGAGTTCGCGCGCCGGCACGCGGCGGCACAGGCGCTGCTCGAGCGCGAAGGGCTCGCGGCGATCGCGGTGTACGGCAACTCGTCGATGTCGCGCCACGCGCAGGCCGATCAGATGTGGCTGTCGGGCTTCTTCGGCAATCGCAACAACTACGTGGCGATGGCGAACGGCGCAGCACCCGTGCTGTTCGCGCAGACGCACAACCACGTGCCCAACGCGCGCGAGATGGCCTCGGTCGAGACGCGCTGGGGCGGCGCCGACAGCGGTCGCACGCTCGCGCAGTTCCTGCTCGACAGCGGCGTGCGCAGCGGCGTGCTCGGCTATGTCGGCGAAGTGCCGGCCGCCGACTGGCTGACCTGGCAGTCACTGCTGCCGGGCTGGACGCTGCGCGACGTCACCGCATCGTTCCGTACCCTGCGGCTGGTCAAGAGCGACGAGGAGATCGAGTGGCTGCGCCGCGGCGCGCAACTCACCGACATCGCCCTCGAGGCGCTGATTGCCGGTGCGCGGGCCGGATTGCAGGAGTGGGAACTCGGGGCGCTGGTCGACCGGGCCGCGGCCGCAGCCGGCGGCCTGCCGCACCTGTGCTACCTCTCCTCGGGCGGGCAGGACGAGGCGGCCGCCTGCGTGCCGCGACAGAACCTCACGCAGCGGCGACTGCGCCGCGGGGACGTGATCAACAACGAGATCAGCGTCAGCTGGTGGGGCTACTCCGGGCAGATCCAGCGGCCGATCTTCGTCGGCGAGGCGCCGGGCCCCCGCTACCGCGACCTGTGCGCGGTCGCGCTCGAGTCCTACCAGCGCGGGGTCGAGGTGCTGCGCGCCGGCGCGACCAGCGAGGACGTGCTCGATGCCGCGGAGGTGATTCATCAGCGCGGCTACACGATCAACGACGCCTACCTGCACGGGTTTGCCGTCGGACTGCTGCCGCCCAGCCTCAACACCCGGCGCACCGCCAAGGGCCGCGCCGCTGCCCCGTTCGTGTTCGAGCCGAACATGTGCGTGGTGCTGCAGCCGAACGTCGTCACCGAGGACGAGCAGTGCGGCGTGCAGCTGGGCAATCTGCTGCGCATCACCGCAACGGGTACCGAGTGTCTGCACGCGGTGCCCCTGCGTCACTTCGTGACCGCATGAGATCTGCACGATGAAGGCGCGCCGACTGCTGGAGGAGATCGCGATGACGAGGCTGTCCGTCGAAGCTGTCCGTTCGTTCAAGGCGCGCTGTCGCGGCGCGCTCGCG
>CANGUQ010000036.1 GCA_947456915.1 Betaproteobacteria bacterium | reverse complement strand
GGCACGCTGGACATTGCGGCGCGCATCATCGGCCCGCGCATGGCGGAGCTGAGCGGGCAGGCAACCCTGATCGAGAACCGGCCTGGCGCGGACACCAACATCGGCACCGAAGTCGTCGCGCGCGCTGCGCCCGATGGCTACACGGTGCTGCTGCAAACGGTGCCGTTCGTCGTCAACCCTAGCCTGTTCAGCAAGCTGCCGTTCGACGTGACGCGTGACTTCGCGCCGGTGTCGCTGATCGCCTCGGTGCCGTTCGCGCTGGTGGTGAACAACGGCGTGCCGGCGAAATCGGTGAAGGAGCTGGTCGCGCTCGCGCGCGCGCGCCCCGGCAGGCTCAACTACGCCTCGGCCGGCAACGGCAGCAACCTGCACGTGGCCGCCGAGCTGCTGAACAGCCTCGCCGGCGTGAACATGGTGCACATCCAGTACAAGGGGGGCGGTCCGGCGCTGGTGGCGGTGCTCGGCGGCGAGGTCGACCTCACCTATCTCAATCTCGCGGCCGTCACCCAGCACGTGCGGGCGGGCAAGCTGCGCGCGCTCGGGCTCACCGGGACGTCGCGCTCGCCCCTGCTGCCCGAGGTGCCGACGATCGGCGAGTCGGGTGTGCCGGGCTACGAGTTCACCAGCTGGGTGGGCACGCTGGTGCCCGCGGCCACGCCGGAGAAGGTCGTGCTGCGGCTGAACGACATCATCAACCGCGCCGCACGTACCCCGGAGGCGATGAAGGCCTTCGCCGATCAGGGCGCGGAGATGATCACCAGCACGCCGGCGCAGTTCGCCGCGCATCTCAGGACCGAGCTCGCCCGCTGGGCGAAGGTGATCAGGGAGCGCGGCATCAAGGCCGAGTGAGGCCTCGTACAGCCATCACCGCCAACCGCAGGACACCGCTGGCGCAGCCGCCCTCGGGCACCGGGGAGGGAGGCTGCGCGCGCGATCCACGACCCCAGGCACCGCCGGGCTCAGCGTGGCTGTGCGTCGAGGAACTCGATCATCGGCGCGTTGAACGCCTTCGGGTCGTCGAACACGCCCAGGTGCCCGGTCGGAATGATCTTCTCCACTGCACTGGCGATCAGCCGGGTGAGGTCGTTGGTGAAAGCCACCGGCGTGGTGTGATCGTGCCGACCGCACATCACCAGCGTCGGCACCTTCACCTGCGCGCAGTACTCGGTGAAGTCGGGCAGCAGGATGCCGCGCAGCACGTCCAGATACGCCCCCTTGCGCGCGAGGCAGATCGAGGAGACGAGTTCGTCGACCATCGCCTGCGGCGTGTCGAGCAGGAACCGCGTGGCGACGTACTGGCGCGCGTACTCGCGCATCGACATGTAGCGCAGGCACTTCTCCGATTCCTCGATGCGCGCCTGCGAGTGGGTGTGATTTTTCGCGAAGGTGTCGATCAGCGTGAGCGAGCGCACCCGGTCTGGCCAGCGCGCGTTGAACACCAGCGCGACCGGTCCGCCCATCGAGTAGCCGACCACGTGCGCGCGCTCCACCCCGAGCGCGTCGAGCACGCCCTTGAGTTCGTCCGCGCCGGTGGGCACGTCCCAGTGGCCGTTGTTGAAGCTCGAGTGCCCGAAGCCGCGGTGATCGTAGGCGATGCAGGTGTAGCGGTCCTTCAGCGCTGCGAACTGATTACGCCACTGATAGGAGAAACCGCCGAGAAAGTGCACGAACACGATCACCGGGCCGTTGCCCTCGCGCACCACCTCGATCGATTCGCCGTCGACTTCGACCTTCATCGGGCACCCCCGCTCGTGGGCACGCTGTTGCTCGCGCCCAGAGGCCCGTAGCGGCGGTACACGCTCAGCATGAACGCGTCGTACTGCTGCGGCGACACCTCCACGCCGTGCTGCGCGCGCAGCACCGGCGCGATCTGCGCGTAGTTCTGCCCGGCCTTGGCGAGCCGGATGGCCGTCACGCACGCATCCAGTTCTGCCGGCACCTCGACCAGCCGGTCGCCCCAGCGCGCGTAGCCCAGCGGAATGTCACCGCCCACATAGCGGCCCTCCGCGTCCACCTGCAGTTCGCTCATCGTTTCCTCCCGCGAATGTGCGCTCATCATACGCTGTCGTCCGCGGTGCGCGCTCGGGCGGCATCGGCCGACGCGCGCGGCGGGGTACTGCCCGGCCCGGCTGGTCTATCATCTCCGCGCAGCGGCGCCGCCGGGCGCGCCGAAGGAGATGCCAGATGGACTACACCCGCAGCGAAGCCAAGCGCGCCGCGCGCGAGCGTTTTCGTGGCGTATGGGCCGCGATCACCACCCCGTTCACCGCGGACAACCGGCTCGACGAAGCCGGGCTGCGCCACAACATGCGCTGGCTCACGCAGGAACTGAAGATCGACGGCGTGTTCTGCACCGGCACGATGGGCGAATTCTGGGCGCTCACCAGGGAAGAGCGCATGCGGGTGGTGGAGATCGTCGTCGAGGAGGCGCGCGGGCGCTGCCTGACGATCCCGCACACCGGTCATCACAGCGCCGACGAGACGGTGGAGCTCACCAATCACGCCGAGCGCGTGGGTGCGGACTTCGCGATCGTGATGAATCCGTACTATCCGCCGGCGAGCGAAGAAGCGCTGTTCCAGTGGTACGCCCACGTGAGCGCGCGCACGCGCATCGGCATCTGGATGTTCGACACCCCGTTCTCCGAGGTCGCGCTCTCGCCGGAGGTGACTGCGCGCATCGCCGGGCTGGAGAACATCTGCGGCCTGAAGTGCTCGCGCCCGCTCGAGCACTACGCGAAGGTGCAGGCGCTGGTCGGCGAGTCGATCGTGCTGTCGCATCCCTCCGAGACGGAGATGCTGCACCTGATGCAGACGCACGGCATGCGCGTGCACATGTCCTCGGCCGCCCCGTTCCTGATGCAGGTTCCGGGCTACACGCCGATGCGCGACTACGCCGAACTCGCGCTCGCCGGCGACTTCGCGGCCGCGCGCACGATCCGCGACGGGTTCTCCGAACTGCGCGCCGTGCACGAGCGCTGGATCCGCGAGCCGTGGCTGAAGCACCACGTCATGCCGATCGCGCAGATCAAGGTCTGGTGCGACATGATCGGGATGGTCGGCGGCGCGGTGCGCCCGCCGCTGCTCGCGCTGAGCGCCGCCGAGGTCGCGGCGATGCGCGACGATCTCGCCCGCGTCGGGTTGCTCGCGCGGCTGCAGGCCGCGCCCAAGCGCGCAGCGGCACAGGGCTGAGCGTGCACGATCAGCGCAGCCGTCATCGCCCACGGGCGCCGCAGGCCGGCGGGCGTGCCACCGGGCGCCTCGCGTGCACCGTCCTGCTGCTTGCCGGGGGGGCGCTGCCTTCGGCGGCGATCGCACAGGCGAGCGCGCCGTTCCCTGCCAAACCGCTTCGGTTCATCGTGCCGTGGACGCCGGGCAGCGGCACCGACCTGTGGTCGCGCGCGTTCGCCGCGCGGCTGCAGGAGGTGATCGGGCAGTCGGTGGTGATCGACAATCGCGGCGGCGCCGGCACCGTGATCGGCACCGAGATCGCGGCCAGGGCGCCGGCCGACGGCTACACGATCTACGTCGGCGGCTCGGTCTCGCTCGCGATCAGCCCGGCCATCTACCCGAAGGTCAGCTACGACCCGGTGCGCGACTTCGCCCCGGTGAGCCTGGTCTCGCGCTTCTACAACGCGCTGGCGGTGCACCCGTCGCTGCCGGTGAAGAACGTCAAGGAGCTGATCGCGCTCTCGCGCAAGCAGCCCGGTGCGCTGATGATGGCCTCGGCCGGCAACGGCTCGACCAGCCATCTGGTGGGCGAACTGTTCATGTCGATGACCGGCGTGAAGTGGACCCACGTGCCGTACAAGGGCGGCGGCCAGTCGGTAGCCGGCGTGCTCGGCGGGGAATCGCACTTCACGATGTCGCCGGTGGTGGCCACCGCGGCGCTCGCGCGATCCGGCAAGCTGCGCGTGATTGCCGTGTCGAGTGCGCAGCGGCTGCCCGGACTGCCCGAGGTGCCGACGATCGCCGAATCGGGCGTGCCCGGTTTCGAGTACGGCGGGTGGAACGGAATCCTGGTCCCCGCCGGCACCCCGAGCGAACTCGTCACCCGGCTGCACGGCGCCACGGTGCGAGCCGCGAACACGCCGGAGTTTCGCGAGGCGCTGGACACCGACGGTTCGGTGCTGGTGGCGAGCACACCGGAGCAGTTCGGCACATTCATCAGGAACGAGTACGAGCGGCACCTGAAACTGATCCGCGCGGCAGGGATCAAGCCGTAGCCGGCTTGCACTGCGCACCAGCGAAGTGCAGTGTGCCGGTTGCATGCACCGCAGCCGGGGCGAAAGCCGGTGTCGCCAGCGCAGGCCGGGGCAGGAGCCCCTGGCACGCTGCGTGCAACTTTCCCCGGCGGCCCACCAGCGCACCAGCGCAACCGCGCCGATACGTCGGCGCGGCGCATGCAGCAGCCGCAATCGAGGACTTCTACCATGCCAGCGCATCACTCCGACGCACCCGCGCGCCGCGGCCGCTCCGCGTGGCGGCGCAGTCCGGGGACCACCCTGAGCCTGCTCGCTGCGCTCGCCGCAGGCGCGCCGGTCGCCGTTCTCGCGCAGGCGTGGCCGGCGAAACCGGTACGGCTGGTCGTGCCCTTCGGTACCGGCGGCTCGAGCGACATCACCGCGCGTGTATTCGCCGACAAGCTGGGCGAGCGACTGGGCCAGCAGCTCGTCGTCGACAACCGCCCCAGCGCCGGGGGTATCGTCGGGGCGGAGATCGTCGCGCGCGCAGTGCCGGACGGCTACACGCTGGGCGTGTCCAATGTCTCGCCGCACACGGTCTCGCCGGTGATCTTTCCCAAGGTCGGCTACGACCCGGTGAAGAGCTTCACCCACATTGCGTTCATCGGCACCGTGCCGGTGGTGCTGATCGTGCACCCGGAGTTTCCGGCGCGCAGCGTCGCCGACTACGTGAAGCTCGCCAAGGCCTCGCCGGGCAGGATCAACTACGGCAGCGCCGGCAACGGCACCGTGGGTCACGTGGTGGCCGAGATGTTCCAGGTGGTGACCGGCACGAAACTCACGCACATTCCCTATCGCAGTTCGGTGTTCATGTTCACCGATCTGCGCACCAACACGATCCCCACCTCGTTCGACGCGCTGCCGCAGAACACCGAGAACATCAAGGCCGGGCTGGTGCGCGCGCTCGGCGTGTCGTCGCGTACCCGCGTCGCCAGTGCGCCCGACATTCCCACCTTCGTCGAACTGGGCTATCCGGATCTGGTCGGCGAGAACTGGCTCGGCTTCTCCGGCCCGGCGGGCGTGCCTGCGCCGGTGGTCGAGCGCGTGCATCGCGAGATGATGCTGCTCGCGAAGGATCCGGACATCGTCGCGCGGCTGCGCAACTTCGGCATCACGCACCAGCCGATGACACCGGCGGAGTTCAACGCCTACGTGGCGAAGGAGTTCGCGCGCTGGCGGCCGATCCTGCAGGCGGCGAAGATCGACGTGAACTGAGGCCGCGCGCTCAGACGCTGCGCATCAGTGCCTCGACCAGCGCGGCGGTGCGCGGACTCGCGCCCTTGCGGTCGTGCAGGTGGCTCGTGCCGTAGGCGAAGCCGATGCCCAGGTCCGGGTCGGCGAAGGCGAGCGCACCCCCTGCTCCGCCGTGCCCGAACGAGGCGGGATTGGCGTTGATCGGCACGCTCGGCACACCACCGAGCAGCAGGCCGAGTGCCATGCGCCGCTCCTGCATCGACGTCTGCTCGATCCCCCACCACTGCTCGACGGTGGCACGCCGCAGCGCGCCGGTCGACAGCAGCGCGCTGCCGCGGCCGGCGTGACATTGCGCGAGGAGGCCGAACAGCGTTGCCACCGCACGTGCAGTGCCGTGACCGTTGATCGACGGAATCTGCGCGCGATGGAACGCGTCGGTGTTGAACATGTCGGGGCTGACCAGCTCGACCGAGCGGCAGGCGAGCGTGCTGCGATCCGTGGCGCCGAAGATGGTCTGCGCGTAATCGCCCCACAGCTCGGCGATCGGCGCACGCACGTGCGCCGGCACACCGATGAAGTAGTCGAACGCGCCCAGCGGCGCCACCACCTCGCTCAGGAAGTCCCCGGGCAGCAGCCCGGTCGTCCGCCGTATCAGTTCACCGGCGATGAAGCCCATCGTCACCGGGTGATAGGCGGGCACCGCACCCGCCGGCCACAGCGCGGGCTCGGCGGCGATCGCCGCCGTCATCGCCGCCCAGTCGCAGACGATCCCGGGTGGCTGCGGCGCTGCGAGCGCCGGCACGCCGGCGCGATGATCGAGTACATGGCGCACCAGAATGCCGGACTTGCCGCCCTGCGCGAACTGCGGCCAGTAGGCGACTACCGGTCGGTCGAGGTCGATGCCGCCGCGATCGGCGAGCACGTGCACGAGCAGCGCAGTGACCGCCTTCACCACCGACATCATGCAGACAAGCGTGTCGGCGGTCCACGGCTCGCGCCCGGCACGATCGCGCGCTCCGCCCCAGAGGTCCACGACCAGTTGCCCGTCGCGCCACACCGCGACGGCCGCGCCGTGCTCCTCCCTCAGCGCGAAGTTCGCCTCGAACGCCTCGCGCACCGACCAGAACGCCGGCGCGCAGCGGCCCTGCACCGCGAACGCACTCACGCCGCGATCGCCGGAGCGCGCAGGTGCCAGTCGGTGCGCCGCTGGTACGCATGTGCTGCGCGCAGCAGCGTCGCCTCGGCAAACGGCCGGCCGATCAGCTGCATGCCCACCGGCATCGCGTTGTCGCTGAAGCCGCAGGGCACCGACAGACCCGGCAGGCCGAGGAAGTTGAGCGTGCGCGTGCAGCGGGTCAGCCGCAGGATCACGCGCTGCACGTCAGCCGGCGAGCCGACCTCGGTCTGCGCGAGTGCGGGCACTTCGCAGGCGACGACCGGCGCGAACAGGATGTCGGCCCGCGCGAACACGCTGTCGACGAACTGCGCGAGCAGGCGCCCGCGCAACGCGAGCGCCTGCAGATACGTCGTCGCGGGCACGTGAAAGCCCGCCTCCATCCGGCTGCGCACGAAAAGGGAGTAGTCCTGCGGGCGCTCGCGGATCCAGCGCGCGTGCATCGCCGCCGCTTCGGACTTGCCCACCGCATCGCTGATCGTGAACAGCCGCGACTGATCGGGAACGTCGACGTCCACCCGCTGCGCGCCGAGGTCCAGCAGCGTCTGCAGCGCCGCGTCGAGTCGCGCGCGCACCGATGCATCGACGTCATCGAAGAAGAAGTTGCGCGGCACCGCGATGCGCAGCCCGCCCACGCCGTGCGCGAGCGCGGCGCGGTAGTCGGGCACCGGCAGCACGGCGGTGGTCGGATCGCGCACATCCCGCCCGGCAAGGGCGGCAGTGATCAATGCGCAGTCCTCCACCGTGCGCGCGAGCGGCCCGATCGTGTCGAGCGACCACGAGCGCGGCAGCGCGCCGTAGCGGCTGATCAGGCCATAGGTGGGCTTGAGCCCGACCACGCCGCACAGCGCGGCGGGCAGACGCACCGACCCGCCGGTGTCAGAGCCGACCGCACCGAAGCACGCGCGCGCCGCCACTGCCGCCGCCGACCCGCTCGACGACCCGCCGGTAATGCAATCGCGGTTCCACGGGTTGCGGCAATGCCCGTAGTGCTCGTTGTGCCCGGCCGGATTGGCGGCGAACTCCGACATGTTCAGGCTGCCCAGCCAGACCGCACCGGCGGCGGCGAGCCGCTCGGCGACCGTCGAATCGAAGCGCGCGACGAAGTCGCGACGAATCAGCGCGCCGCCGGTACAGCGCCTGCCGCGGCGATAGAACATGTCCTTGTGCGCGAGCGGCACTCCGTGCAGCGGCCCGCGCCAGCGGCCGTTCGCGATCTCGGCATCGGCCTCTACCGCGTCGGCGAGAGCGGACTGCGTCTCGATGTCGAGAAAGCAGTTGAGCAGCGGGTTCACCGCCTGCGCGCGCGCGAGGCAGGCACGGGTGAGTTCGACCGAGGACACTGCGCGCGTGCGCAGCGCCTGCGCGACCTCGGCCAGCGGGCGATCGAGCCACCCGGCGCTCATCGCGCACCCGCATCGGGCTCGCGCAGCGCGATCAGCTGGGCGAGGAAATCGCCCGGCTGATCGTCGAAGCCCAGTTCGGCCGCGGCAGCCGCGACGGCGTCATTCAGGCGCGCCGCCTCGGCGGCGAGTTCCTCGTCGCGGCCGGCGGGGCGCGGCGGCAGTGCGTGCAGCAGCCGCGCTTCGTCGGCGATCAGCGTCGCCGGCAGCGGCAGTTCGGGAGTGGGCGGTGTCATCGCAGGTCCTTGCACGCGCAGCGGGACAGGCGTTGGCACGTGCCCCCGCCGCGGCTCAGGTTAACCCGCCGGCGGCTCGCCGGATAGACCCGCGCGCGCACGGTACGCCCCCATGCCGTGCGCGCCCTGCCCGGCGGACCGATCGGGGACGGGCACGCACGCGCCGGGGAACTGGACGCGGCGCACGAACTTGCACGATGATGAGCGCACCACACTCTGCGCTCGCCTCGCCCATGAATGCTCCCCACGCTCCAGCCACCACCGGCGAAGCCGCCACTCACCCCGCACTGGCCGCACTCGCCGCAGGCAGCGTTCGCGCGCGCGTGTCGGCGCAGGAGTGGGACGCACGCGTCGATCTCGCCGCGTGCTATCGCTGCGCCGCCCTGTACCGGATGACCGATCTCATCTACACCCACATCTCGGCGCGCGTACCCGGGCCGCAGCATCATTTTCTGATCAACGGGTTCGGCCTGACGTGGGACGAGATCACCGCCTCCTCGCTGGTGAAGGTGACGCTGGACGGCGAGATCGTCGATGACCCGGCAGGTCTCGGTATCAATCGTGCCGGGTACGTGATCCACAGTGCCGTGCATCGCGCGCGGCCGGAACTCAACTGCGTGATGCACACGCACACGGCAGCCGGCATCGCCGTCTCCGCGCAGGAGCACGGACTGCTGCCGATCTCGCAGCACGCGATGCGCTTCACCGGGTCGCTCGCCTATCACGACTACGAGGGCGTGGCGCTCGATCTGGACGAGCAGCAGCGCCTCACCCGCGATCTGGGCACGCACAAGGCGATGATCCTGCGCAACCACGGCCTGCTCACCGCCGGGGAAACCGTCGCCGAGGCATTCGATCTGATGTACTACCTCGAGCGCGCCTGTACCGCGCAGATCGATGCCCTGGCCGGCGGCGCGAAGCTGCGTATCCCGTCACCCGAGGTCGCAGCGAAGGTCGCCGGGCAGTTCCGCAACCTCCCCTACAAGAAGAAGCAGACGGAGTGGCACGCGCTGCGGCGCACGCTCGACCGGCTCGATCCGGGCTACCGCGACTGAGCGGGCGGCGCGGGCACGGCCGCCACCCGGCCCGGTCGCGCTGCGTCGGCGTGCCGCGCTGCACGCACTGCTACACTGCGCAGCGACCGGACGACACAGCCCGGCGCACACCCAGGAGGACTCCCCGATGCGCGCAACATTCCGTCCCGAGCATGCCGTCGCGGCGCTTGCCGGCGTCGCGCTGAGTACCGCCGCCGGCACCGCGCTCGCGCAGCCGGGCAAGTGGCCGGAAAAGCCGATCCGCACCATCGTCGCCTTCGCCCCCGGGGGCGGTACCGACGTGGTGGCGCGCCTGCTCGCGCCGCGCCTGTCCGAGGAGCTCGGCCAGTCGATCGTCATCGACAACCGGCCCGGCGCGGGCGGCACGATCGGCTCGGAAGCGGCGGCACGCGCCGCGCCCGACGGCTACACGCAGCTGCTGATCCCGTCGAGCTACTCGAGCAGCGCGGCGCTCTACAAGCTCAACTTCGATCCGGTGAAGGGCATCACGCCGGTGAGCATGATCGGCATCGGGCCGCTGGTGATGCTGGTGAACCCGAATTCGAAGCTCACCACGCTCAAGGAGTTCGTCGAATTCGCCCGCGCCAATCCGGGAGCGCTGAGCTTCGGCTCGTCGGGCATCGGCGGCACGCCGCACCTCTCCGGCGAGCTGCTGCAGCAACTCACCGGCGTGCGACTGACGCACGTGCCGTACAAGGGCGACGGACCGGCGATGGCAGACCTGATGGGCGGCCACATCCAGGCGGCATTCGCCGCCGGTGCGTCGGCGGTGCCGCAGGTGCGCGCGGGCAAGCTGCGCGCGCTCGGTGTGACCACCGACAGGCGCGCGCCCGGCGCAGCCGAACTGCCGACGATGGCCGAAGCGGTACCGGGGTTCAACACCAGCACCTGGTACGGGCTGGTCGGACCGGCAGGGCTGCCGCGGGACATCGTCGCCCGCCTGCGCCAGGCGATGACGCGGGTACTCGAACGCCCGGAGGTCGCCGAGCGGCTGCGCGCCGACGTGGTCGAGCCCACGCCGACGATGCCGGCCGAGGAGTTCGCCCGCTTCATCGAGGCCGAGATCGCGCTGTGGAGCCGGGTGATCAAGGCGGGCAACGTGAAGGTCGACTGAGGAGTGCGCCGGCGAGCGGGCGGCGACGCTCGCCCCGGCGCCTGCGGCGGCCCACCGGTGCCGGGGAGCGTGCACCGACGAATGAACAGGTGAACAGGCGATGACGATGCGAACCGAGGAGATCAGGGTCCGGCTGCGCGACGGAGAGATGGGCGCGCACGTGGCGTGGCCCGATCGCGAGCCGGCCGGCGCGATCATCGCGATCATGGAGATATGGGGGGTGAACGACACGATGCGCCGGCACGCGCAGGAGTTCGCCCAGGCCGGCTACATCTGTCTCGTGCCCGATCTGTTCTGGCGGCAGGAGCCGGGCGTCGAGCTGTCCGACCGCAATCCGCAGCACGTGCAGAAGGCGTTCGACCTGTACTACGAGTTCGATTACGACCTCGGCGTGCGCGACATGGAAGACACGATGCACTTCCTGCGCACCATTCCCGGCGGCAGCGGCAAGGTCGGCAGCATCGGCTATTGCCTGGGCGGCAAGCTCTGCTACCTGATGTGCTGTCGCACCGACATCGACTGCGCGGTCGCGTACTACGGCACCTACATCGAGCACAACATCAGGGAGGCGGGCAACCTGCACCGGCCGTTCCTGCTGCACATGGCGATGAAGGACCGCTGGGTGCAGAAGGAAGTGAACGAGATGCTCGAGCGTCGCCTCTCGCCCAATCCGCTGGTGACGATCCACAAGTACCCGGAAGCCGACCACGCGTTCGCGCGCCACGGCGGCGTGCCGTGGCGGCAGGCCGAGGCCGAACTCGCGCTCGCGCGTTCGGTGGCCTTCTTCGACGCTCACCTGCGCTGAGAGGCCGGCGGCGGAGGCCACCCGCCCGGCGCGCGCCCGCGCGAGCGGGCAGTCCGGCTACTGTGGCTTCGCGCCCGAGGCCTTCACCACCGGTGCCCAGCGCTCCGCTTCGCGGGTGACGAACTCGACCATCTGCGCGGGTGTGAGCTCGCCCAGCGACTCGAGTCCGATCTGCTCGTGGGCTGCGCGCACTGCGGGTTCGCGCAGCGCCGAATAGGACGCCTCGGCCATGCGCTTGACCACCTCCGCGGGCAAGCCTGCCGGGCCGGCGAGCAGGAACCAGTTGGTGACGACGACGTTCGGGAATCCGGACTCGCGCAGCGTCGGAATCTGCGGCGCCGACGGCGAGCGCTGGGCGGAGGTCACCGCAATGCCGCGCAGCGGTCCCTTCGGCTCGATCGCTCCGACATGTGCCCCCAGCGTGTTGATCAGCATCGTGATCTCCTGCCCCAGCAGGCTGCGCTGCGCATCGGCCGCACCCTTGAAGCCCACGTGCGTCAACTCCGTCCTGCTCTCCATCGAGAACAGCACGCCCGCGAGGTGACCGACCGAGCCGATCCCGCTGGTGCCGTAGCTCAGTGCACCCGGCTTCGCCCGCGCCGCCTCGATCAGGTCCTTCACCGACTTGATCGGTGTCTGGCCGTGCACGGCGATCACGATGGGAAAGCCGCCGTAGGCAGCGATGTAGCTGAAGCTCTTCACCACGTGGTAGGGCAGGTCGGGGAACAGGCTCTGCGCCACCGCGTTCGGACCGGTGGTGGTGCCGATCAGCGTATAGCCGTCGGGGCGCTCCTTGGCGACGAACGCCGCGCCGATCGAGCCACCGGCACCGGGTCGGTAGTCCATCGTCACCGGCTGCCCGAGCAGCTTCTCGTAGAACGGCTGCAGCGGGCGCACGATCAGGTCGATCGCACCGCCGGGAACGAACGGACTGATGATGCGGATCGGTTTCTGCGGCCAGGCCTGGGCGCTCGCCGCGTCCGGCAGTACGCACAGCGCGGTCAGGGCCGAAACGGCCAGTGATGCAGCGACGCGCGCCGGCGAGAGCACAGGCGCGCGCAGGCGCGATTGATCAGGCATCCGGACCTCCCTCTGCGTAGTGGGCGCCGGTACGACAACCGGCAGGGCGATCGTGGCGAAGCAACGGGTATGCCAACGGTGCGCGGCCGTGCCTCAGAGCGGCACCGGGAACCTCGCACGCCAGTGTTCGGCGATCTGGCGGCGCGTGGCCACCCACACCTCGCTGCCGCGCGCAGCGAGCAGCGCGCACACCTCGGTGAGGGCGCTGATGCGCGCCGGGCGCCCGGCGATGCGCAGGTGATAGGCGATGGTGAGCATCTTCGGTGCGCCCCGCCGTCCCTCGCCGATCAGCGCATCGATCGCACCGCTCACGTAGCGGACGAACTCGTCGACGGTGACGAAGCCGTTCGGGTGCGTGTACTTCATGTCGTTCGTGTCGTACGCGTACGGCACGCACAGGATGCGCCGACCGGTCTGACTTTCGCCCCAGTAAGGCAGATCGTCGTCCAGCGCGTTGCTGTCGTACAGGAAACCCTCGTCGATCAGCAGATCGCGGGTGGCCGCGCTCTGCGAGCCCCGGCAGAAGAAACCGAGCGGACGCACACCGGTGGCCGCTTCGATCGTCTGCACGCAACGCACGATCGAGGCGCGCTCGACCGCGGGATCCGCGAAGTCCGAGTGCGGGCGCCAGCGCCAGCCGTGCACGGCCGGTTCGTGCCCCGCTGCGACCACTGCCCGTGCGATCTGCGGTGCGCGCTCGACCGCGTGACCGCACATCCACCAGGTCGATGCGAAGCGGTGGCGCTCCAGCGCGTCGAGCACCCGCCACACCCCGGCGCGCATGCCGTAGGCGAACAGCTGTTCCTGCCCGAGATCGCGCACGCCCGGGCGGATCACCGTCATCACCTCGCCGATCGCCTCCCCCGCCGCGTCGCCAGCCTCGAGGGAGTTCTCGGCGCCCTCCTCGAAGTTCACACACAGCGACACCGCGAGCTTCGCACCACCGGGCCAGTCGGCAACCGGCACACGGCCGGCGTAGCCGATCAGGTCGCGCGCTCCGGCGGCGCGTGCACCGCTGCTCATGCCGCGATCTGCGCCAGCATGGCTGCAGCCAGTCGGCACGCCTCGTCGAAGTCGGCGATGTCCATCGCCTCGTTCGCATTGTGACTGCCGTGGTCGTTGCGGATGAACACCATCGCACACGGCACGCCCGCGTTGGCAAACACGGCACAGTCGTGGCCGGCCCCGCTCGCCATGTCCGGCGCGTCGATGCCCTGCTCGCGCGCGCTGCGCCGGGCGAGATCGACCAGTTTCGCGTCCATCACCGCCGACCGGGCGTGCGTGTACGGTCCGAGTTCGACGCTGACGCGTCGCTCGCGCGAAATCCGCTGCGCGTCGCGTTCGAGCGCCGCGTGCACCTCGCGCAGCACCTGCTCGTCATAGCTGCGATAGTCGAGAGAGAAGCACACCTCGCCCGCAATCTTGGTCATCGTGTGGTGCGCGGCATCGGTGTGAAACTGCCCGATCGTGCACACCAGATCGCGCCCGGCGGACTCGAACTCGCGCCACAGTCGCTCCACACCTGCCGCCCATTCCACGGCGGCGAACAGCGCGTCGCGCCGCTCCCCGCGCGGCACGGCGCCGGCGTGGCCGTACTCGCCGATCACCCGTCCGTGCTTGTAGCGGTGGTTGCCGCGGATGCCGGTGACCACCGCGCAGCGCCGGCCGACGTGCACGAGATGCGGCCCCTGCTCGATGTGCACTTCGATGTAGGCGGCGATGCGCGGCGCGTGCAGATGGCTGCGACGCTCGCGTACCGCCTGCGGGTCGAAACCCAGGTCGAGCATGTGCTCGGCGAGGGTGCGACCGGTGTCGAAGCGACGTACGCTGTCGAGCGCCTCCGGCTCGAGCAGGCCGAACGCCATCCGGCTGCCCAGATACGGGGCGGGAAACCAGGACAGTTCCTCGCCGCGGATCGCCATCACGGTCACGTCCATGCGCGGGCTGCGGCCCGTGCGCCGCATCCACGCGCACACGACGAGGCCGGCCACCACGCCGGCGGCCCCGTCGAAGTTGCCGCCGTGGGGCACGGCATCCATGTGCGAGCCGAACATCACCTGCGGCGCGCTGCGATCACGCCCCGGCAGCGTCATGTACAGATTGCCCGCGAAGTCGACCGTGCACTCCAGATCGAGCGCGAGCGCCCATTCGCGCGCGAGGTCGTGCGCCATCTGCTCGCCTTCGCCCCAGGACGCGCGCGACACGCCTGGCGGATCGGCGCTGCGGCTGCGCAGGGTCGCGAACAGCACGGCGGCGCGTTCGATTTCCGGAGCGAGGTCGATCAGGGCCGCGGTGCTCATGAGTGCATCGATCGTAGCCAGCGCGCCGGGCGCTGTCCAGCCGTGCACCGGCGCTCGCGCCGGCGTGCGGATGCGCTCGCTGCATCTTCGCATC
>CANGUQ010000035.1 GCA_947456915.1 Betaproteobacteria bacterium | reverse complement strand
CGCGGCTGCCGCGCGCGCACCTGCGAAGACCGCGGCGAAGCGGGCGGCCCGCTCGGCTGCAACCACGGCGAGCCCTCGCGCCACCCGCGGCCCTCGCGCCCGCAAGGCGGCCTGATCCGGATGCACCCGCGACGCTGATCTTCGCTGCGCCATGACCTCGACTGGCAGGCTGCGTTCGTTTCCGTTTGCGCGCTACGTGTTCGCCGTGCTGCTGCTGCTCGAGACCTACATCAGTCTCGGGTCGTTGTCGGGGCTGCGCGCCCCGCCGCAGGGCTGGTGGGCGATGCTGATGACAGCACCGGTACTGCAGCGTGGAGACATCATCGTCAACGTCGCCGGTTACGTTCCAATGGGGTTCTTCGGTGTGCTGGCCTTCGCCACGGCACGCCAGCCGATCTGGATCGCGGCGATCTTCGCGGTAACGGTGTGCACGGCACAGAGCACGGTGACCGAAATTCTCGAGAGCACGATGCCTGCGGTGTCGTCGAATCTCGCCGATGTCTTCCACAATGCCGTGGGCGCACTGGCCGGCGCAGTCGCTGCGATGATCGTGGCCACCTGGATGCTGTCGTCACGGTGGCTCGCGGGTCTGCGTGATCGCCACCTCTCGCCCGGATGGGCGGGCGACTTCGGCCTCGCTCTGCTCGCGCTGTGGGCGCTGGCGATGCTGGCGCCGCGCACCCTGCTGTTCGGCGTTGGCGACGGGCGGTTCGCATTCGGTGTGCTCGCGCGTGACGGTCTGCAGCCGCACGTGTTCCTCGGGATCGAAGCCGTCGTCTGCGCGCTCGCAGTGCTCGGTTTCGCGCTCGTCCTGCGGCTCACGTTCACGCCCGGAGCGTGGAAACTGCGCGCGCTGCTGCTGCTCGCGCTGATCGTCTCGCTGGGCCTGCGCACGGTCGGCTTCGCGCTGTTCTGGAGTCCGTCGAACGCGTTGCTGTGGACCAATGCAGGCGCGCTGCTCGGGTTGAGCATCGGCACGCTGCTCGCCCTTGCACTGATCTCGCTTGCGCAACGCCCGGCGGCGCTCATCGCCGCGTGCTCGCTCTCGCTGTCGGTGCTGATCGTGAACGTGGCGCCGCCGCATCCCTCTCTCTGGACGGCCAGGCCCCTGCACTCGCAACGCATCGCGCCGCTGGCAGTTGCCTCGCGCACCACGGCGATGCTGTGGCCGGCCGCGGCCATCGGGTTCGCGCTGATCGTGGCGGTCAGCGCCCGAAGCGGCAGGTCGGCCCGGCGCGGCCAGCGCTGAGGCGAGACGCCCGCGCCGTCCCGCAGTCCGGATCGACCCGCGACAGCGCTCAGAAGCCGAAGATGCGCTGCGCGTTCAGGCCGCGCACCTTGTCGCGCGACACGCGCGGCAGCGCGTTCATCCGCGCGACGGTGCCCGGCATGTCGCCGATCGTGTGCGGGTAGTCAGAACCGTACAGCACGTTGTCGGCGCCGAAGGTCTTCAGCGTCAGATCGAGGGCTTCAGGCGAGAACACGACACAGTCGCAGAAGATGCGGTGCATGTACTCCTGGGGCTCGATCGTGGTCTTTTCCCGGCAGGCGGGGATGTTGCGCCAGCACTGGTCCATGCGCGCGATCAGAAACGGCAACGCACCGCCGCCGTGCGAGCCGATGATCTTCAGCCGCGGGTAGCGGTCGAGGAAACCGTCGTAGATCATCCGCGCGAGCGCGAGCGTGGTGTCGAAAGTGAAGCCGATGGACGCCGTGAGCTGGAACTCGTTCATCTGCATGTCCGCCACGCCCGGCGGCGCGGTGGGATGCACCAGCACCGGCAGCGCGTGCCTGTCGATGGCGGCCCAGATCGAGGCGAAGCGCGGATCGGTGAGATGTTCGCCGGTGATGTTGGCCAGCACCATCACGCCTTTCGCACCGGCCTGCACGCAGCGTTCGAGCTCGGGCAGCGCCAGGTCCGGGTGTTGCCAGGGCAGCGAGCAGAACCACTCGATGCGCCCGTTGTACGTCGCGCGCGCCTGCGCCATGTCGTCGTTCATGATCCGCGCGGCACGCAGGCTGACTTCCGGCGTACCCCAGAACACGTTCGGGCAGGTGAGCGAGACCACCGACACGTCCACGCCGTGCCGATCCATCTCCGCGATGCGCGTGTCGTAGTTGAACATCGGGGGAATGGGTGTCATGAACGGTGCGCCGTCGAGATGGATGGAGCGCAGGCCGCCGACGACTTCCTTCACCGAATAACGCGGCGCACCGTGCGCCTTCAGCAGGTCGAACCACGCTTCCGTAAGCACGTGGGTGTGCACATCGATCACCGGGACGCTCATCTTCGATCTCCTGTTGCAGGTTTGCTCGCGGGGTGCGGTGCCGCGCCGGTCGGAGCGGAACATCGCTCGCCGCTGGCGGGGCGAGCACGGGCGTCATCGCTCGTGCACGATGCCCGAGACAGACGAGGCCGCGCTTGCGTCCCCTGCCGCACATGCATCGTCACTGGGCCTTCGCTCCGGACGCCCTGACGACCTTCGCCCACTTAGCGATCTCGGCACTGACGAACGCCGCCAGTTGCGCCGGCGTGCTCGACTGGACTTCCACGGCCTGCTCGAGCGCACGAGTGGCTACTGCCGGGTCACCGAGGATCGCCACCGTTTCGGTGTGCACACGCTGGATGACCGGTGCTGGCGTGCCGCGCGGCGCGAACAGCGCAAACCACCCGACCGCGTCGAATCCCTTCAGACCGGCAGCCTCGCTCACCGTCGGTATCCCGGGTGCCGCCTGGGTACGCCTGGCACCGCCGGTGGCCAGACCGCGCACCGTACCCGCCTTCAGCTGACCCACCATCGCGGTCAGGTCGGTAATGGTCACCGGGATCTGACCGCCGATCAGATCCTGCGCAGCCGGGGCGCTGCCCTTGTAGGGAACGTGGTTCATCCGTATTCCGGCCGAGAGCATCAGCAGCTCGCCGGTCAGATGCATCGCAGTGCCGGTTCCCGCCGAGCCGAACGCGAGCGAGCCCGGCTTTTCACGCGCGATCGACACCAGATCGGCCAGCGTCTGGATGCCTGACTTCGGGTGCGTGGCGATGATGATCGGAATGTTGCCCACCATCGAGATCGGTGCGAAGTCGCGTACCGGATCGAACGGCAGTTTCTCCTGCAGACTCAGGTTGATCGCCATCGCACCGGCGGCGCCGATCAGCAGCGTGTGGCCGTCGGGTGTCTGCCGCGCAGCAAACTCCACGCCGATGTTGCCGCCAGCTCCGGGCCTGTTGTCGGCAAGAAACGTCTGCCCCATGCGGGCGCTGAAGCGCTCGTTGAGCACCCGCGCCATGAAATCGATCGATGCGCCGGGCGGAAACGGCACGACCAGACGTACCGGCCGATTCGGATAGTCCGATTTCTGTGCGAGCGCAGGCACCGTGACAGCCGCCCACCCGAGCACCGCGGCGAGCGCGATGCCCGCCGATGCACTGAACCGATTCATGGCTGCGTCCTCTTCCTTCGAGCCGGCGCATCGCCGCCGGCGATCATCGTCCCCGAGATGCCCGCGCTGCGGCGGACGGATCCCGGCACGGCTGTCCGGCGCGGCAACTCACACGTCGAGGTTCTTCACCCCGAGCGCATTGGCCTCGATGAACTCGCGCCGCGGTTCGACCAGTTCGCCCATCAGCTTGGTAAACACCTCGTCGGCCGTGATGCCATCCTCGATCTGCACGCGCAGCAGACGCCGGGTGGTGGGGTCCATCGTCGTCTCCCACAACTGCTCGGGATTCATCTCGCCCAGACCCTTGTAGCGCTGCAGCGAGAGGCCGTGCTTGGCCTGATCGAGCAGCCAGTCCAGCGCCTGCTTGAACTCGGTGACCGGCTGTTCTCGCTCGCCACGCCGGATCTTCGCACCGGGCGCGAGCAGACCGTGCAGCACGAGACCGGTTCTGTGCAGCTGGTGATAGTCGCCACTGTCGAAGAACGCGGGCTCGATCTCGGTAGTCCGCCAGTTTCCATGTTCGTTGCGACGGATGCGCAGACGCCACCCGTCGATCGATGTCTCGCTGTCGACGATCAGCGAGACTTCCAGCGCGGTCCCGGTGAGCGCACGGTTGATGGTTGCCACCGCGGTGCGTGCACCCTCGAGCGTGCCGAAATCGAGCTGGGGCTGGGCGAGCAGCGTGTGCAGGAACGGCGCGTCGTAGCGTCGCGAGAGGCGCACGATCACCGCTTCCGCAAGCAGGTATTCGCGCGCAAGTTCATCCAGCGCCTCGCCGGAGAGCGTGCTGCCGGTGCCCGGATCCAGCGCCGCACCATCAAGGGACACCCGGAGCAGATACTGCTTGAGTTCGTGCTCGTCCTTGAGGTAGCGCTCGTCCTTGCCGTGCTTGACCTTGTACAGCGGTGGCTGTGCGATGTAGACGTGGCCGCGCTCGACCAGCTCCGGCATCTGCCGGTAGAACAGGGTGAGCAGGAGCGTGCGGATATGCGAGCCGTCGACGTCGGCGTCGGTCATCAGAATCACGCGGTGATAGCGCAGCTTGCCGACGTTGTATTCCTCGCTGCCGATACCCGTGCCCAGCGCTGTGATCAGCGTGGCGATTTCCTGAGATGCGACCACCCGGTCGAAGCGGGATTTCTCGACGTTCAGGATCTTGCCCTTGAGCGGCAGGATCGCCTGGAACTTGCGGTCGCGGCCCTGCTTGGCCGAGCCACCTGCCGAATCGCCCTCGACGATGAACAGTTCCGACTTCGCCGGGTCGCGCTCCTGGCAATCGGCGAGCTTGCCCGGCAATCCTACCCCGTCGAGCACACCCTTGCGCCGGGTCAGATCGCGCGCCCGCCGCGCCGCTTCACGCGCGCGCGCCGCCTCGATGATCTTGTCGACGATCGTTCGCGCGTCGGTCGGACGCTCGAGCAGATACTCCGCGAGCTTCTGGGTGATCACCGTCTGCACCACCGGCTGCACCTCGGAAGACACCAGCTTTTCCTTCGTCTGCGAGGAGAACTTCGGTTCGGGTACCTTGACCGAGAGCACGCAGGCGAGTCCTTCGCGCATGTCCTCCCCGCCGGTATCCACCTTCGCCTTCTTCGCCAGATCGTTCTGCTCGATGTAGGCCGTCAGCGTCTTGGTCATCGCCGTGCGCAGCCCGGTGAGATGCGTACCGCCGTCCTTCTGCGGAATGTTGTTGGTAAAGCACAGCACGGATTCCTGATAGGAATCGTTCCACTGCATCGCCACTTCCACCGTGATGCCGTCCCTGGTGCACTCGGCATGGAAGATGTTCGGGTGCAGGACGTTCTTCGACCGGTTCATGTATTCCACGAACCCGCACACCCCGCCGGTGAACGCGAAGCTCTCCTCGCGATCGGTGCGTTCATCGACCAGGCGGATCTTCACGCCGTTGTTCAGAAAGGACAGTTCGCGCAACCTGCGCGCCAGCGTGTCGTAGTGATACTCGACCGTGCCGAATATCGAACGATCGGCGAGGAAGCGGACTTCGGTACCTCGCTTGTCGCTCGGTCCGACCAGCTTCAGCGGCGCCACCGGCACGCCCTGCCGAAACGAGATCTGGTGATACTCGCCGTTGCGGCGCACCGACACGTCGAGCCACTCCGACAGCGCGTTCACGCACGACACGCCAACGCCGTGCAGACCCCCGGAGACCTTGTACGAGTTGGAGTCGAACTTGCCGCCGGCGTGCAGTTCGGTCATCACGATCTCGACGGCGGAGCGACGCAATTCGTCGTCTTCCTTGATGTCGGTGGGAATGCCGCGACCGTTGTCCGTGACCGAGATCGAGTTGTCGGCGTGGATCGTGACCACGATGTCGTCACAGTAGCCTGCCAGCGCCTCGTCGATGGCGTTGTCTACCACTTCGAACACCATGTGATGCAGACCGGTGCCGTCGTGGGTGTCACCGATGTACATGCCCGGACGTTTACGCACCGCTTCCAGACCCTTGAGGATCTGGATGCTCTTCGAGTCGTACGACTTCCCGTCACCGTTGCCGTTGCCGTTGCCGTTCGGGGGTGCGGATTGCTGTTCGTTCATCGGTGCGTCCTGTTGCTGCTGGGGGTACTGCGCGTCCGGTGCTGCGGCGCGGCGTGCTAGATGCGCATCGGCATGACCACGTAGCGGAAGCTCGGGTCTTCACTGTGCGTGATCAGCACGCTGCTGTTGGCGTCGCCCATCGAGCACACGATGGCGTCGCATTCGACGTTGTTCAGCGCATCGAGCAGGTATGTCACGTTGAAGCCGATGTCGAGCGCTGCACCGGCGTAATCGATCTCCAGTTCCTCCTCGGCCTCCTCCTGCTCGGTGTTGGTGCACACCACGCGCAGGCTGTTCGCCGTGAGCACCCACCGCACGCCGCGGAATTTCTCGTTGGAGAGGATTGCCGCGCGCTGCAGCGCGCCGGCGAGTACCGTGCGCTCGATCTGGAAGTGGTCCTGATAGTGGGTGGGGATTACCCGGGTGTAGTCGGGGAAGCGGCCATCGATCACCTTGCTGATGAGTTCGATGTCGCCGAAGCGCAGTCGCACCTGGTTGTTGCCGAACTCGATGGCCACCGGCGATTCGCCCGCCTCGAGCTGACGCGACAGTTCGAGCACGGCCTTGCGTGGCAGGATCGATTCGCGCTTCTCCAGCGACTGTTCCAGCGTGAGGCTGGCAAATGCTAGCCGGTGCCCGTCGGTGGCCACCGCCTTGAGCGCGGTGTCGTCGGTCTCCAGCAGCAGCCCGTTCAGGTAGTAGCGGATGTCCTGTTGTGCCATCGCGTACTGGACACGATTGAGCAGACCGCGCAGCGCACCTTGCGACAGCGTGATCGCCGGCTGCGCGGATTCGAACGGGGCGAGTCTCGGAAAATCTTCCGCGGGCAGCGTCTGCAGGCTGAAACGGCTCTTGCCAGCCGCGAGATAGAGCCGGCCGTCGCGCGTCTCCAGATCGAGCTGTGCCGAGTCGGGCAGCGCGCGCAGGATGTCGAGCAGCTTGCGCGCGGACACGGTGACGCCCTGGGACGCACTCTTCGTCCGTGATTCGACCCTGACGCTGGTCGTGACCTGGATCTCGAGGTCGGTAGCGAGCAGCGACAGGCGATCGCCGTCGAGTTCGAGCAGGACGTTGGACAGGATCGGCAGCGTGTTGCGGCGCTCGACGATGCCCGATACCGCCTGCAGAGGTTTCAACAGCGTGTCGCGTGCCAGATTGATGAGTTTCATTGGATATATGAATAGGACTGATGGATAAGGGGCGGCGATGCCGGGGATAACTCGCCAGAATCCAGCATTGGCGCGGGCTGGCGGCCGGCGGCGGACTGTTGATCGTTTGCGGTCAGACTGTTGAAAGCGATGAACAACTGCAAAACCCTTCATTGCTGACAAATGTTGTGCACAGGAAGCGCATCCGGTGATACAGACCGCGCGCGGGCACGAAACGGGCGGGTTCCGGCGAGGACGGCGTCATGTGCGCAACTGCTGCAGCAGACTCTGGTAATCGCGCGCCAGATCGGAATCGATCGAGCGCAGGCGCGCGATCTGCCGGCAGGCGTGCAGCACCGTAGTGTGATCGCGGCCACCGAATGCGCCGCCGATGTCGGGCAGGGAATGGGTCGTGAGTTCCTTGGCCAGAGCCATCGCAACCTGGCGCGGCCTCGCCACCGCCCGTGAGCGGCGCTTGGAGTGCATCTCCGACACCTTGATCTTGAAGTAATCGGAGACGGCTTTCTGGATCTGCTCGATCGACACCTGGCGGGCGACGACGGCGAGAATGTCGCGCAGGGCGTCGCGCGCCGAGTCGATGGTGACCGGGCAGTTGTTGAAACGCACGTAGGCACGGATGCGGTTGAGCGCGCCTTCGAGCTCGCGCACATTCGACGGGAAGTGTCGCGCCACGAAGAACGCGACTTCCTCGGACAACGCCATGTCGATCGCGGCGGCCTTCTTCAGCAGGATCGCCACCCGCATCTCGAGCTCGGGCGGCTCGATCTCGACGGTGAGCCCCCACGCAAAGCGCGTGAGCAGACGGTCGTCCATGCCCTCGATCTTCTTCGGGTAGGTGTCGCAGGTGATGACGATCTGCTTGCGCTGATCGGTCAGCGTGTTGAATGCGTAGAAGAACTCTTCCTGCGTGCGACTCTTGCCGGAGAAGAACTGGATGTCGTCGATCAGCAGCAGATCGAGCGAGTGATAGAACCGCTTGAATGCATCGAACGACTTGTTCTGATAGGCGCGCACCACGTCGGAGACGTACTTCTCCGCGTGGATGTAACGGATGTTCGCGCGCGGATTGCGCGCCTGAACGAAGTTGCCGATGGCCTGGATCAGGTGCGTCTTGCCCAGACCGGTGCCGCCGTAGAGGAACAGCGGGTTGTAGGCGCGGCCGGGGTTCTCGGCAACCTGAAGCGCGGCGGCGCGAGCGAACTGGTTGGCCTTGCCGGTGACGAAGTTTTCGAAGGTGAAACCGTCGCTCAGCGCCGATGGCGGTTGCGCCGCACTGGCCGTTCCCTCCGCTGTTGCGGGTGGCGCGGCAGCAGGCGAGGGCTCGGTTGCGCCTGCCTGTTCGGTGGCTTGCAGCCGCGCGTGGCGGGCCATGGCGCCGTTGTCATCGGAGGACACTGCAGGTACCGCGTCGGCCGTGGTTGCGAGTTCGGGCAGGGACTCGCGCGCGCGTGTCGGCAGCGCGCGCACGGGTGCGCCGTGGGCCATCTGTGCGCGGGCGAGCACGCCGAGTTCGATCACCAGCGGCGACCCGGATCGCTGTTCGGCGAGGCGCTGGATCTCGGGCAGATACTGTTCGCGTACCCATTCGAGGGCCTTGCGGCTGGGGGCAGTCACCCGCACGTGGCCATCGGACTCGTGCGCGCTCAATGGCCGAATCCATGTATCGAACTGCTGGACCGAAAGCTTCTGCTTCAGGTGTTCAAGACATTCGGACCAGAAATCGGACATCGGTACTCGGCAGTCAGAAGCGTGGGTGGGAAACGAGAGGCGCTCGAACAGGCTGGATGCGCGCACATGCGCCTCTGGAAACGCCGCGACACCGCACCGGGTGCCCGGCGGGCGCAGCCGCGATGCACCGCGTTGCCGCGCTGATCACGGGTGGCGGCCACGGCGTCCGTGCACGTTGCCCGAGGCCAGCCGGTGCGCCCGGAAAGTCACTTTCCAGGCCCTGCTGGCGCGGCGCTCCGAGCGCTGCAGGCAAGAGGGGAATGTTAACATTCCGGCGCGAGTTATCCACAGCGATTTCGGGCCGATCGAACGGATTCGAAGCATTCCGGGCGGGGTGGTCCGTGGGGCAGACAGAGACGGCGCAGGCTTGACAGAACGGTGGTCACAGCGTCTAATCGAGGGCTTTTCTCTCTCGGGATTTCTCCATGAAACGCACCTTCCAACCGTCGGTCGTGCGCCGCAAGCGGACCCACGGATTTCGCGCGCGCATGGCGACCAAGGCCGGGCAGGCAATCCTGAACGCCCGTCGTCGCAAGGGACGCGCCCGCCTGGCGGTCTGAGTTCATTGCAGGTGCCGTCGCGGAATTCCCGTCGGTTGCCTGCGAGTTTCGCCACCCGAGGGTTGTCGCATGCTCGCGCGCGCGCATCGGCTGCTCGGTGAAGATGCATTCCGGCAGACTTTCGCCCTTGGCCGACGCTGGAGCACGCCTGATGCATCCCTGCACGCGCGGTGCGTCGATCCCGAAGCCGTCGCTGCACTGGGTTTCGTCGTCGGCCGGCGGGCGCTGAAGCGGGCAGTCGACCGCAATGCCTTCAAACGACGCGTGCGGGGTGCCTTCCGGTTGCACCTCGCAGATCGCCCGGGCCTGCAACTGGTCGTGCGGTTGCGGAGCACGCCGTCGTCGGGGGCGATTGCTGCCGCGCAAGCCGTCGCCGCGCGGTTCGAGGAGATAGACGCGTGGTTCGCATCGCAATCGCCTGCCTGCGCCTCTACAAGTACGCGATAAGTCCGCTGCTCGGGCCCCGCTGCCGGTTCCTGCCGTCGTGTTCCGACTATGCTGCGCAGGCGCTGGCCGACCACGGCGCATTGCGCGGCGGATGGCTGGCTGCCCGGCGGTTGTGCCGGTGCCACCCCTGGCACCCCGGCGGGTACGATCCCGTGCCGCCGCCGCTGCACGCGGCTGCGTCGAGCACGAGCCAGGCCAGACCGTTCGCGGCGGGAGCCCCGGCTGCCGAACCGGCAGTGCGTGCGGCATTCACCCTGCCGGCGCCCGGCGAGACCGCGGCGGTCACGTATCCGAGCGGGCGCGACGCCGCGGACGCAGCGAGTGTCCGTAACCGATTGATCCGATAGCGAAGCGAGGGGCGGCGTCCGAACGCGCCGCCACCGCCCACCGAAAGCCGCCATGGAAATCCGCCAGATCATCCTGTTCTTCATCTTCGCGTTCTCGGTGCTGATGCTGGCCGACGAATGGCGCAAGACGAGTCAGCCGCCGGTACCGGTCGTGGCGGAAGCAGGCGAGGTGGCCGGTGCCGGCAACAGTGCTGCCGGCGCGCCAGGTGCCGCCGCAGGCGTGCCCTCGGTGAGCACGACCCCCACGCCCAGGCCGTCCGAGAAGCTCGCGCCAGCGCCGAGCGTGCCGACCAGCGAGCCCGGCGCTGCGCTGGGCAGCGGCGAGCGCATCCGCATCGAGACCGATCGGGTGATCGCCGAAATCGACACCGTGGGTGGCGATCTGCGCCGGCTGGAACTGCTGCGCCACAAGCAGACCTACGCCTACGACAAGAACTTCGTGCTGCTGCAGCAGACCGCTCAGAACACCTATGTCGTGCAGAGCGGCCTGATCGGCACCGGACTGCCCAACCACCGCACCCGCTACCGGCTGGTGCCCGGACCCCTGACGCTGGCCGAAGGTCAGGACAAGCTGGTGGTGCGTCTGGAGTCGATCGAGGCAGACGGCTTCAAGGTGGTGAAGCGGTTCACCTTCAGCCGCGACAGTTATCTCGTCGATGTCGCCTACGAGATTGCCAATACCGGCCGAGAAGCGCAGAGCCCGTTCGCCTATTTCCAGGTGGTGCGCGATCGCACGCCGCCGATCGGCGACTCGTGGCTGGTACCCACCTACACCGGTGTCGCCGTGTACACCGATGCGGAGAAGTATCAGAAGGTGAGCTTCGACGATATCGAGAAGAACAAGGCCAAATTCGTCACCCAGGCCGACAACGGCTGGATCGGCATGGTGCAGCACTACTTCGTCACCGCGTGGCTGCCCACGCCGAAGCAGAACCGCGAGTACTTCGCCAAGCCGATCGGCAACGGCCTGTTCTCCGCTGGCGTGATCGTGCCGGTACCGATGGTGGCGCCCGGCGCGAGCGTCGAGGTGCAGATGCCGCTGTACTCCGGCCCGCAGGAACAGGACAAGATCGGCCAGCTCGCCCCCGGACTCGATCTGACCGTCGACTACGGGCTGTTCACCATCTTCGCCACGCCGATCTTCTGGTTCCTGAAGTGGATCTACGCGCTGGTCCACAACTGGGGCGTGGCGATCATCCTGCTCACGGTCGCGATCAAGCTCGCGTTCTTCCCGCTGTCGGCCGCGAGCTATCGCTCGATGGCGAAGATGCGCGTGGTCGCGCCCAAGCTGCAGCGGATCAAGGAGCTGTATCCGGACGACAAGACGAAGCTGCAGCAGGCGATGATGGAGCTGTACAAGACCGAGAAGATCAACCCGTTGGGCGGCTGCCTGCCGATCCTCGTGCAGATCCCGGTGTTCATCGCGCTCTACTGGGTGCTGCTCGGCTCGGTTGAACTGCGCCACGCGCCGTTCTTCGGCTGGATCACCGATCTGTCGGTGCCCGATCCGTTCTACATCCTGCCCTTGCTGATGGCCGGCACGATGGTGATCCAGATGCGCCTGTCGCCCGAGCCGCCGGACCCGGTGCAGGCGCGGGTGATGAAGGTGATGCCGTTCATCTTCGGCGCGTTCTTCTTCTTCTTCCCCGCGGGTCTGGTGCTCTACTGGCTGATCAACAACATCCTGTCGATCGCCCAGCAGTGGTACATCACGCGGCAGATGGAGAGCGACGCCGCCAGGCCGGCGCATGCGGGCAAGCGCTGACACGATCGCGGCAATAGCGACCGGAGGCGGGCGCGGCGGCGTCGGCATCGTGCGGGTCTCCGGCCCGCAGGCGCGCACGATCGGCGAGGGGGTGATCGGCACGCTGCCCGCGGCGCGGGTGGCGGCCGCGCGAGCGTTTCGCGACCACGACGGCGCGACGCTCGATCTCGGGCTCGCACTGTGGTTCCCCGGCCCGCACTCGTTCACCGGCGAGGACATCCTCGAACTGCACGGTCACGGTGGCCCGGTGGTGCTGCGGCTGCTGCTCGAGCGTTGCCTCGCGCTCGGCGCACGGCTCGCGCAGCCCGGCGAGTTCAGCCGGCGCGCCTTCCTGAACGAGCGCATCGACCTTGCACAGGCCGAGGCGATCATCGATCTCATCGACGCGGCAAGCAGCGAGGCGGCGCGCAGCGCCGTGCGCTCGCTGCGCGGAGAGTTCTCCGCCGCGATCGACGCCGTTGCCAACGGGCTGCTCGACCTGCGCGTGCTGGTCGAAGCGACGCTCGACTTCCCCGAGGAAGACGGCGTGGACTTTCTCGCCGAGTCGGATGCGCGCGCGCGGCTGCAGCGCGTGCGCGACGCTCTGGCAGCGGTCTTCCGCGCTGCGCGCCAGGGCAGCGTGCTGCGCGACGGACTCACTGTCGTGCTTGCCGGCGCCCCGAACGTCGGCAAGTCGAGTCTGATGAATCGGCTCGCCGGCGAGGAGGTCGCGATCGTCACCGAGCACGCCGGCACCACGCGCGACGCGATCCGGCAGACGATTCTCGTCGGCGGGATGCCGGTGCATCTGGTGGACACCGCCGGGTTGCGCGAAAGCGACGACCCGGTCGAGAAGATCGGCATCGAACGCACGCGCGCCGCGATGGTTCAGGCCGATCTGGTGCTGCGGGTGCGTGCCGCCCCGGCGGTGCCGCAGCCTGCCCGGCTACCTGGCGGAACGAACGCCCAGAGGGGCGACGGCGACAGTGCGGGGGGTCAGCGCACGCATGGCGACGATGGGTCCGATCGCGCGGGCAGCGACGATCCCGTGGAAGCGGCGCTCGCTGCACTGCCGCCAGCGATCCCGCGGCTCGAGCTGATCAACAAGATCGACCTGAGCGGCGAAGCGCCCGGCGTTACCGGCAGCGAACGCGCAGCGCCGGGCGAAGCACCGTGGACGATCCGCGTGTCGGCCCGCACCGGCGACGGTCTCGACCTGCTGCGCGACGCGTTGCGCCGCGTCGGTCACCAGGGCGAGAGCAGCGAAGGCGTGTTCCTCGCACGCACCCGGCACCTGGACGCGCTCACGCGCGCGCAGGCACATCTCGACCGCGCGGCGAGTGCGCGGCTACCCGCCGATCTGCTCGCCGAAGAACTGCGACTCGCGCACGAGGCGCTCGGTGAGATCGTCGGGCGGGTGAGTTCGGATGAGCTTCTGGGGGAGATCTTCGGGAGGTTCTGCATCGGGAAGTAGTCGCTACAGCCGCACCGACGAGCGCGGCCTGGTGATCGAGCTGACGGTCGCCGAGTTCGGCGAGCGCTTCTTCCGCGAGATCGTCAAGCGCGACCGGATGGACACCACCATCCCGCGGCGCTACTTCGACAAGTCGATCGTGCCGGCCATCGGCAGCAAGCCCGTTCGCGAAGTGACCACCGAGGACGTGCGCGCCATCATCTGGCGCAAGAAGGACGAGGGCTTCGACGCGGCCGCCGGCGTGATCCGCGGCGCGCTGAAGCGGCTGTTCGACTACGCGATGACCGCCGGCCTGACCGCGACCAATCCGGTGATGGCCGTGCCGATGCGGCATGTGCACGTCCGCGCTCGCGCGACCGGGCGCTGGCGCCGCAGGAGATCCGCGTGTTCCTGAAGGCGGTGATGGCGTCGAATGTGCGTCGGCAGTTCAAGGTGGCGCTACGGCTCATCCTGCTCACGCTGGTGCGGAAGTCGGAGCTGATGCTCGCGCGCTGGGAGCATGTGGATGTCGAGAAGGCCGAGTGGCACATTCCGGCCGAGACAGGAGAGGGTCGAGGCGCGATGGTGCGAGAGCGCTGCCGGAATTGCCCTCGTAGCACGCTTGCTATACATTTCAGTCATGCGCTCCGCCACCTTCCCGCCCATTCGCGTCGAACCCGAGGTTCGTGCAGAAGTCGAGGCTGTCTTGCGCGAGGGCGAGTCGCTGACCCAGTTCATCGAGGAGGCGGTCGTCGCGGCCGCGGCTTGGCGTCGCGTGCAGTCCGAGTTCATCACTCGCGGCGAGGCGGCGATCGAGCGGTGGAAGCAAGAAGGCGGCGGGCACGCGGTCGACGAGGTCATGGCCGACCTCCAGGCGCGCCTCGATGACGCCAAGCGCCAGGCGGCTCAGCGCGCAGGTCGGTGACGACCACATACACGGTCACGCTGCTGCAGGAAGCGGTAGCGGACCTGCGACGTCTGGAGGACTTCGCCATCGAGCGCGAGCTTGCGAGCGAGACACCGGACTGGACCACACCCCAACGAGCACTGGACGCCATCCGCGAGGGCATGCGCCTGCTGTCCTGGTCGCCCTACTCATGCCGTCGAGCAGAACTGGGCAATGGTCGATCGCGCGAATTGATCGTTCCATTCGGCGGCACGGGCTACATCGTTCTGTTCGAGATCGTCGGCGACAACGTTGTCGTGGGCGCGGTTCGCCACCAGCGGGAAGAAGACTACCGGCACTGAAGCAAGTCTGCGAAAGCCAGCGGGCGCCTGCGCG
>CANGUQ010000034.1 GCA_947456915.1 Betaproteobacteria bacterium | reverse complement strand
TGACACGCCGGCCATGCTGCGCCCGGCCTTGGCCTCGACCAGATTGCCCAGCAGCTGCGGCCCTCCGGCCGCGAGACCGGCAGCCCCGGGCGCGCCGACCGGAAGGTTGAGCAGGGACTCCATCGAGTCGATCGAGTAGGCCGGAGCCGACATCTGCACGCTGTACACGATGCCGTTCGCCGGATTGAGCCAGAACGCCGGTGCCGTCTGCGCGCTGCCCGCCAGCGAGATCAGCACGTTCTGGCCGACGTTGAACGCCGTCAGCCCGACCTGCTGCAGCCGGCTGCGATCCATCACCAGATCGATCGCCGGGTTGTCCAGCCGCTGGTGAACGTGCACGTCGACCGCGCCCGGCACCTGTTTCACCCGGCGGACCAGCTCGGCGGCGAGCTGCAGATTCTCCATCATGCGCGGTCCGGTGAACTGGACGTCGATTGCCGCCGGCAGGCCGAAGTTCAGGATCTGCGTGACGATGTCGGCGGGCTGGAAGAAGAACTCGATGCCGGGGAACAGCGGCGGCAGTTCGCGACGCAGGATGTCCTCGATCTTCGCCGTCGGCCGGTGGCCGTGCCTGAGCGAGATGAGGATCTCCGCATCGAAGGTGCCAATGGTGCCGGAGTTGCTGTAGGAGAGATTGATGCCGCTGTTGGGGACACCGATGTTGTCGAGGAGGGTTTCCAGTTCGGAGGGCGGAATCCGCTCGCGGATCGCAGCCTGCACCTGATCGGCGATGCGCGCGGTCTGCTCGATGCGGGTGCCGGTGGGTGCGCGCACGTGCAGCCGGATCTGGCCGGTGTCGACCGAGGGAAA
Organism: Betaproteobacteria bacterium; assembly: GCA_947456915.1. Lineage (GTDB taxonomy): Bacteria > Pseudomonadota > Gammaproteobacteria > Burkholderiales > CAIKXV01 > CAIKXV01. The sequence goes on along the minus strand of CANGUQ010000034.1, from coordinate 13,941 downwards.
GAAGTCGCGTCCGAGCAGCGGATAGAGCAGGCAGGACAGGGCGCAGAACAGCAGGAACAGCGCGGCGAAACTGTGTCGGCTGGCGAGAGCGGCCGACAGCGTGACCGTGTAGGCGCGGCGCACGTGCTCGAAGCGCTGGTCGAAGCCGCGATAGACGCGCTGGAGCAGGCTCGGGCGCGGTTCGTCGCGGGTGACGCCGTGCACGCTGCGCATCAGCATCATCACCAGCGTCGGCACCAGCGTTCGCGACAGGATGTACGAGGCGATCATCGCCAGCACGACCGCCGTGGCGAGCGGAACGAACAGGTAGCGCGCGACGCCGGTGAGGAAGAACATCGGCACGAAGACGATGCAGATGCAGGCGGTGGCGACGAAGGCGGGCACGCCGATCTCGCCCGCGCCCACCAGGATGGCGTCTTCGAGATCGCACCCCAGGTGCAGGTGGCGCTCGATGTTCTCGATGGTGACGATCGCCTGGTCCACCAGTATGCCGACCGACAGCGCAAGGCCGCCCAGCGTCATGATGTTGAGCGTCTCGCCCATCGCGTGCAGCACGAGGATGGAGGCGAGGATCGACAGCGGAATGGTCAGCGCGATGATGAGCGTGCTGCGCCAGTTGCCGAGGAACAGCAGCACCATGAGCGCAGTGAGTCCGGCGGCGATCATCGCCTCGATCACCACCGCGTTGATCGCGGCCTTGACGAACACCGACTGATCGAAGAGTGCAGTGACGGTGATGTCCTGCGGCAGGATCTGCGTTGCCTTGGGCAGCAGCGCACGCAGGTTGTCGACGATGTCCACCGTCGAGGCGCCGCCGTTCTTCAGCACCGACAGCAGCACGCCGCGCACGCCGTCCTGGCGCACGATGTTGGTCTGCGGCGAGAAGCCGTCGCGCACGGCCGCCACGTCGCGCACGTAGACCGTCGCACCGCTGGTGGTGCGCACCGGCAGGTCGCCCAGCCCGGCAATCGCCTCGGGCGAGCTGTTCAGCCGCACGCTGAATTCGGTGTCGCCGAACTTCGCGGTGCCGGAGGGCAGGATCAGGTTCTGCGCATTCACCGCGTTGACCACGTCGGCCGGCGTGAGTCCGCGCGCCTGCAGCGCGGGCAGGTCGAGGTCGACCGACACCACGCGAATGCGGCCGCCGTAGGGGAAGGGAATCGCCACGCCGGGGATGGTGACGAGCTGCGGGCGCAGCTGGTTCACCGTGGCGTCGAACACCGCCTGTTCGGGCAGCGTCGGGCTGGAGAGCGCGAGCTGGATCACCGGAACGCTCGACGCCGAGTAGCGGATGACCAGCGGTGGCGTGATGCCTGGCGGCAGCTGGCGCACCTGCGGCTGCACGGCCGCAGCGACCTGAGAGATCGCGGTCTGGATGTTGGCGGTGGGCTGGAAGAAGATCTTGATCACCGTCACGCCGGGCAGCGACACCGACTCGATGCGCTCGATGTCGCTCACCGTCGTGGTGAGACCGCGCTCGGTCTGGTTGGCGACCCGCTGGCCCATCTCCTGCGCCGACAGCCCGTTGTAGTTCCAGATGATGCTGACCACCGGAATGTCGATCTCGGGAAAGATGTCGGTCGCCATGTTGCGCAGGGCAAACGGCGTGGCGAGCAGGATCAGCAGCGCCATCACGATGAACGTGTACGGACGCCGCAGCGCGAGGCCGACCACGTAGGGATGACGGGTAGGCGTGCTGTCCGGGGTCTCGACGTTCACCAGTTCATTCTAGCCGGCTGCGCGTTCGCGACAACAGACTTTTTTCGAAGCCGTGTGACACGCGCGTCAGGGCACGGGCGAGCAGGGGGCTCGAGCGGCCGTCGCAGTCGACGTCTGACCGAACCGACAGCAAGGATCGCGCGCGTGGCTACGCGTGAGATCGTTCGCTGCAGTGGCGCGCAGATGCGCTGCGGCGAAGCGCGCCGCGGGCGGTTGTCCTCGCTGCTCCCGCATGCTGCGGCGGCGCAGGGCGCGTCGTGCCGCCGAGTGCACGCAGCGCCGGTCCGGTGCGACCCCGGATGGGCGCGCGCAGACTGCCGGCTGGTCTCTCGACCTGTCGTGGACGGAGTCGCGGGCTACGTGCCTGCCCGCGCTGCTGCTCGTGCCGCGATCTGCTCGAAGTCGTGCGGGTGCGGATGCAGGTCGAGACGCCGGCCCGCCTTCAGGATCTGGCCGGGTACGTCGTGCCCGATCAGCGCAGGCAGCTTCGCGCAGGCCGCGAGCAGTCGCTCCAGATCGACGCCGGTGTCGTAGCCCATCAGCGCGAGCGCGTGGACGATCTCCTCGGTGCACACGTTGCCCGATGCGCCCGGCGCATACGGGCAGCCACCCAGGCCCCCGAGCGAAGCGTCGAAGCGGTCGGCGCCGGCGTCGATGGCGGCGAGCACGTTGGCCAGCCCCATGCCGCGGGTGTTGTGAAAGTGCAGCGTGAGTTCGGTGTCGGGCCAGCGCGCGCGGAAGGCGCGCACGAGCGCCACGACCTGCGTCGGGTAGGCCATGCCCGTCGTGTCGCACAGGGTCACCCCGCGCGCGCCTAGTTCGTTCACGTAGCGTGCGCACCAGTCGAGCACGTCCTGCGCTGGAACATCGCCCTGCATCGGGCAGCCGAATGCGCAGGACAGCGAGACGTTGAGGGCCACCGGGCTCGCACGCACCGTCGCAGCGACTGCGCACAGCGCAGCGAAGGACTGGGCGCGGGCCATGCGCAGATTGGCGAGGTTGTGGCTCTCGCTCGCGGACATCACCAGATTGAGTTCGTCGGCCTGGGCATCGATCGCCCGCTCCGCGCCCCGTACGTTGGGGACCAGTGCGCTGTAGACCACGCCGGGCACACGCCGGATGGCGCGCAGCACCTGGTCGGCGTCGCGCAGGGCTGGAATTGCCTTCGGCGAGACGAATGCGGTCACCTCGATCTTCGTCACCCCTGCGGCGGACAGCAGATCGATCAGCTCGATCTTCCGCGCGGTGTCGACGAACGCCGCTTCGGCCTGCAGCCCGTCGCGCGTGCCCACCTCCTGCAGGTGGATGCGGCGCCCGGCGCCTTGCCACACGGCAGCGTTCACGCCACCACCCGCGATTCGCGCAGGCCCGCGATCGTCGCGGCATCCAGTCCCAGATCGGCCAGCACCTGGTCGGTGTCCTCGCCCAGGCGCGGCGCGGCGCTGCGCACCCGTCCCGGCGTGCCCATCAGCTTGGGAACCACTCCCGGCACTTCGAGCCGATGCCCGTCGCGCGTGGTCTGGGTGAGGATCATCTCGCGGGCCCGGTAGTGCGGGTCCTCGACGATGTTGCGGGCAGTGTAGACGCGGCCCGCCGGCACGCGTGCCTCGCCCAGCGCCTGCAGCACCTCGGTCACGTCGCGGGAGCAGGTCCACGCTTCGATCGCCGCGTCCAGTTCGTGCACGCGCGACACGCGCCCCGAGTTGCTGGCGAGTGCCGGATCCTCGCCGAGGTCTTCGCGTCCGATCACCCGCATCAGACGGCGGAAGATACTGTCTCCGTTGCCGGCGATCAGCACCACGCCGTCCCGGCAGCGATAGGCGTTCGAAGGTGCGATGCCCGGGAGCGCCGATCCGGCGGGCTCGCGCACCGCGCCGAAAGCACTGTACTCGGGGACCAGACTCTCCATCACGTTGAACACGGCCTCGGTCAGGGCCACGTCGATCACCTGCCCCCTGCCGCCGTGCGCGTTGCGGTGATGCAGGGCGGTGAGCACACCGATCGTGCCGTGCAGGGCGGCGAGCGTGTCGCCGATCGAGATGCCGCACCGCACCGGCACCCGCCCGGGTTCCCCGGTAAGGTGGCGAAGGCCGCCCATCGCCTCGCCGATCGCGCCGAAGCCGGGCAGATCCCGGTACGGGCCGGTCTGCCCGTAGCCGGAGATGCGCAGCATGATCAGCCCGGGGTTGTCGCGCGACAGCGTCTCGTAGTCCATGCCCCAGCCCTCGAGCGTGCCGGGACGGAAGTTCTCGATCAGCACGTCGGCGTGGGCGATCAGCCGGCGCGCGATCGCCTGGCCCTCGCCACTGCGCAGATCGAGCGCGAGCGAGCGCTTGTTGCGCGACTGCACCTGCCACCACACCGAGGTGCCGTCCTGCAGCAGCCGCCAGTTGCGCAGCGGGTCGCCGGTGCCCGGCGGCTCGATCTTGATCACGTCGGCGCCGAAATCGCCCAGTGTCTTGCCGACGAACGGCCCGGCGATGAGCTGTCCCATTTCGATCACGCGCAGGCCGTCGAGGGCCCCGGGCTGGAGTGCGGGCATGTTCATGCTGGCGTTTCCTTCAGTCGATGGTGGCGCCGGAGGCCTTGACGATGCGGGCCCAGCGCGGCAACTCGTCGCGCACCAGCTGGGCGAACTGCTCCGGCGTGGACCTGAACGGCTCGCAGCCGACTGCGGCAAGCCGTTCCACGACGTCCTTCGAGTCGAGCGCGCGGGCGATCTCGGCATTGAGCTGCGTGATCAGCGGGCGCGGCGTACCTGCGGGAGCGAACACCCCGTACCACGGGGTGGCGCCGAATCCCTTCACCGTCTCGCCGATCGTGGGTGCGTCGGGCAGCGCCGGCAGGCGCCGGGGATTGACCACGCCCAGCACCCTGATCTTGCCCGAGCGGATGAAGCTGATCGAAGAGGGCAGGCTCTGCACGGAGACCTGGATCTGCCCGCCCATCAGGTCGGTGACCGCCGCTGCTGCGCCCTTGTACGGCACGTGCACCAGTTCGATGTCAGTGGCCCGGCTCAGCATCTCGCCGATCAGGTGGTTGAGGGTGCCGTTGCCGGCCGAGCCGATGTTGATCTTGCCCGGCTGCTGGCGGGCAAGCGCCACCAGCTCGGCGGTGGTCTTCGCCGGGAAGGCCGGGTTGGCGACCAGTACGTACCCGGCCGTGGCCACGGTGCCGATCGGTTCGAAATCCCTGATCGGATCGAAACCGGTGCTCCTGTACAGCGCCGGATTGATCACCATCGAGCTGTCGGCAGTGAGAATCAGCGTGTAGCCGTCCGGGCGAGCACGCGCCGCTGCCACGGTACCGACGTTGCCCCCCGCGCCGGTGCGGTTCTCCACCACGACCGTCTGCCCCAGCAGCTCGCCCATGCGCTGCGCGACCACGCGGGCGATGGTGTCGTTGGCTCCGCCTGCGGCCTGGGGAACGATCATCGTGATCGGCTTCGAGGGGAATCTGTCCTGCGCCTGCGCGGTCACGGCGGCGAGCGGCAGCGCCGCGGACAGCAACAGCAGCGTTCTGCGGTATTCGAACATGGGCAAGTCTCCTCTCCGGATGAGGTCAGGCGAACAGCCAGGGGCTCGTCTGACGCAGGCGTGCCTCGTGGGCACGAATCAGCGCGGCTTTGCGCAGGGTGATGCCGATGTCGTCCAGACCCTGCAGCAGTCGCTGCTTGCGCGACGCATCGGTCGCGAACGCAATCACCATGCCGGTGGAGGATGCGATCGTCTGCGTCGGCAGATCCACCGTGAGCGTGTAACCCGGGTTGTAGTCGACCTCGTTGAACAGCTGGTCGATCAGTTCGGGACCGAGCACGATCGGCAGCAGGCCGTTTCTGAAGCAGTTGTTGAAGAAGATGTCGGCGAAGCTTCTGGCGAGCAGCACCCGGATACCGTGATCGGCCAGCGCCCACACCGCGTGCTCGCGGCTGGATCCGCAACCGAAGTTCTCGCGCGCGAGCAGGATCTGCGCCCCGGCGTAGCGGGTCTGGTTCAGTGCGAAGCCCATGTTGCGCGGGCGCCGTGACGCGTCCTGCCCCGGTTCGCCGCGATCCAGGTAGCGCCACTCGTCGAACAGGTTATCGCCGAAGCCGGTGCGCCGGATCGATTTCATGAACTGCCTGGGGATCAGTGCGTCAGTGTCGACGTTGTTGCGGTCGATGGGCACCACCAGCGACTGAATGCGGTCGAATGCCTTCATGCAGCCTCCATGGCCCGGGTGACCGGGGCGGGCAGTTCGTCCACGCGAGCGAGCCGCCCGGCGATGGCTGCAGCCGCCGCGAGCGCAGGGCTCAGCAGATGACTGCGCCCGCCTGGCCCCTGACGGCCTTCGAAGTTGCGGTTGCTGGTCGAGGCACATCGCTCGCCGGGAGACAGGCGATCGTCGTTCATGCCCAGGCACATCGAGCAGCCCGGCTCCCGCCACTGCAGGCCGGCGTCGGTGAAGATGCGGTGCAGTCCCTCGGCTTCGGCCTGTGCCTTCACCAGCCCGGAGCCCGGGACCACCAGGGCCTGGATCACGCCGGGAGCCACGCGCCGACCGCGCACGACGGCTGCGGCGGCGCGCAGGTCCTCGATGCGCGCATTGGTGCATGAGCCGATGAACACCTTGTCGATGCGCACGTCGCGCATGCGCGTGCCCGGCTGCAGATTCATGTAGTCGAGGGCGGCGTTCATCGCAGCGCGGCGCACCGGGTCGCTCTCACGCTCCGGGTCGGGCACGCAGCCGTCGATGTCGACCACCATTTCGGGAGAGGTGCCCCAGGTCACCATCGGTCGCACCTCGGCCGCAGCGAACACGAGTTCGCGATCGAACACCGCGCCCTCGTCGCTGACCAGTGAGCGCCACGCGGCCACCGCCGCGTCCCACTGCGCACCGCGCGGCGCGAGCGGACGGTCGCGCAGGTAGTCGATGGTGGTCTGGTCCACGCCGACTAGGCCGACCCGGGCGCCAGCCTCGATCGCCATGTTGCACAGGGTCATGCGACCCTCCATCCCGAGAGCTCGGATCGCGCTGCCGGCGAACTCGATCGCGTGGCCTGTGGCGCCTGCCGTGCCGAGTCGGGCGATCAGGTGCAGCACGAGGTCCTTGGCCGAGACTCCGGTGGACAGTGCGCCATTCACCTGCACGCGCATGCGCCGCATCGGCCGCAGCAGCAGGCACTGGGTCGCGAGCACGTGCTCCACGTCCGAGGTGCCCACGCCGAAGGCGAGCGCGGCGAAGGCACCGTGCGTGCTGGTGTGCGAATCACCGGCCACCACGCTCATCCCGGGAAGGGTGGCACCCTGCTCGGGACCGACCACGTGGATGATGCCCTGCTCGCGACGGCCCAGCCCGTGCAGGGTGAGGCCGAACTCTTCGCAGTTGATCGCCAGCTGCCGCACCTGGGCGCGCGACAGCGGATCGCTGATGGCATCGATCGAGCCCCGCTCTGCCCGCGTGGTGGGGACGTTGTGGTCGGCCACCGCGATCACCGTCTCGGGGCGCCACGCGCGGCGCCCTGCGAGGCGCAGTCCCTCGAAGGCCTGCGGGCTGGTGACTTCGTAGACGAGGTGGCGATCGACGTAGATCAGGCACTCGCCGTCCTCGCTGCGGTCGATGAGGTGGCTCTGCCAGAGCTTGTCCAACAGGGTCTGCGGCGTCGGGTTCATCGCGTGCGGGCCTCGGGAGAACGGTGCGCGCAGTCTAGGAACGCGAGCGCGCCAGCGGAATCACCGAGTCGGCAAACGAGCTTTCGCGTTCCGCGAAAGCGCGAGGCAGATCGCCTCAGACGCGGCCGGCGCGCAGCTGATCGAACACCGTGCGGGCAGGGCGGGCGAGCGCGGCGAAGTCACGCGCTCCGAACAGCAACTGCCGTTCGACCCAGGCATCGCCGAGGTCGAGCATCCGCAGTCCCATCGCCTTCGCCAGCGGTCGTGCTGCCGCCTCGGGCAGCACGGCGATGCCCAGCCCTGCGGCCACCATCTGGCACATCGCGTCGAAGCTGCGCACGTGGATGCGGATGCGCAGCGGGGCGCCCAGCGCACCGCTCTCCAGCGCGAGGCGCTGCGCCAGCGAGGTGGACTGGGTCAGACTCACGAAGTCGTAGCGCACTGCTTCGGCGAAGGTGAGCCTGCGGCGTCGCGCCAGGGCGTGGCCCGGCGGGACCACCAGAACCAGATGGTCGCGCCGATAGGGCGCGGTCTGCAGGCCCAGCGCCGGCGTGCGGTCGGCGAAGATGCCCAGATCTGCGCGCCCGTCGAGCACCGCCAGTACCACTTCGCGGCTGTCGGCCTCGTTCAGCTCGATGCGGATGCCGGGCTGGCGCCGCGCGAGACCCGCGAGGTCATCGGGCAGGAACTGCGTGACCGCCGAGGTGTTGGCCCACAGTCGCACCACGCCGATCATCCCCTTGGCGTGATCGGAGAGATCCGCGCTCATCTGGTCGACGTCGGCGAGGATGCGTTGTGCGTGCCGGTGCAGCGCCTCGCCGGCCGGCGTGAGCCTGACGCCGCGCGAGTGGCGCTCGAACAAGGGCACGCCGAACGCAGCCTCCAGATCGGCCATGCGCTTGCTGGCTGCCCCGATGGCGAGCATCGCCAGCTCGGCACCCTGGCTGATGCTGCCGGTGCGCGCGACCAGGCTGAACAGGGACAGCGAAACCAGATCGATGCGATGCAGGTTCATGGAAAACGGTGCTCGTGCCAGCGGTGCTGCCGGAGCACGCGTCGCAGCCGGCTGCCGGCCCGGACCCCGCTGTTTCGCCACGATTGTAGTCGCGGCCGCAGGCGGCGTTCGTACCGCTATCGGCAGCACGTGGCGACATCCGGCAGGGTCCGCCAGCAGCGGTAGCGAACGTCGTATCGCCAGGCTGCCTGCTCAGTCGGGTGTGATGCCGGCGCAGCGGATGATGGCGCCGAACTTCCCGGCGTCGCGCCGCACGAGTTCAGCGAACTGCTCGGGGGTCAGCGTTCCGGGGTCCATGCCGCGCTCGAGCAGGCGTGCGCAGGGAGCGAGGCGATGTTCGATCTCGGACAGCGGCGCGGCAGGGCCGGACTTCCCTCTGATGTGCTGTGCGTCAGACGGCGCTGGCGACAGACGCGAAGAAGGGCCCTCGAGGCACAGTTCGACCGGCATCCCCGCGCATGTGCCGCACCGAGCGGCGCCTACGCATTCATGTAGCGGGTAACGATCTTCGAGACCTCCGCCGGCAGCGGGTCGAACTTGAGTCCCACCATGAAGCCACCCTGCTGTGCGGACAGGACGGTGTACGCCACGGTGCCCTTGAGCGCGACGGTCACGGGTTCGCCATCGATCATCAGCGTGAAACCGACCTGGCAGGCGCTTCGCGCCGGCAGGTTGCTGCCGCAGATGAATCCCATGCCGGACAGGCTGATGTCGACGGAGCGGGCCTGCAGCGCGGCACTGCCGGCGGGACGCACCTCGACGTTGGTGCGCAGCACCTTGCGCGGCGCGGCGCGCCGTTCGGAGCCGTCGGTGAGCAGGTGGCGGTTCATCGACTTGCAGGACTGAAAGTTTCCGGTCGCGCATTCTATACGTACTCGGCCCGTGCTTCCTGTCGCCGCGACCGGTGTCCGGTGTGCCGCGCGGTACGAGCCTGCGGCGCTGCCGGTCCTCACGCGGCGGTGCTCGCTGTCGCGGAGGTCGGAAAACGGGCGGCGATGCGTGCACCGGGCCGTCGGATGCGCGCCCGATCCGGCGGCGGCAGTGCCCGTGCTCAGGTGGGCGTGTCGGTGTCTCGTCCGCCGAGATCGGCGAACTTGGCTGCCATCGTCGGGTTGCCTCGCGTGAGCCGCTTGATCGTCACATCCTGCGCCTTGTCGTTGGCGAGCCGCAGGTTGCGGTCCGTGCCGAGGAGGGCGTCCTTCGTCTTCTGCAGGTGGTCGATCGACTTGTCGATCTCCTCGATCGCTGTCTGGAATTTTCGCGAGGCGAGATCGTAGTTCCGCCCGAATGCGGTCTTGAACGCATCCAGCTCGTCCTCGAACTTCGTGATGTCGATGTTCTGTGCCTTCACCACCGCGAGCTCCGACTTGTACTTCAGCGAGTTGAGCGCCGCGTTACGCAGAAGCGTGATGATGGGGATGAAGAACTGCGGCCGCACCACGTACATCTTCGGGTAGCGGTGCAGCACGTCGACGATTCCGGTGTTGTAGAGCTCGCTGTCGGGTTCCAGCAGCGAGACCAGCACCGCATATTCGCACCCCTTTTCGGTGCGATCCCTGTCCAGTTCCTTCAGGAAGTCCTCGTTCCTTCCCCGGGTCGCCGTGCGATCGCTCTCGTTCTTCATCTCGAACATGATCGAGACGATCTCGATTCCGCTGTCGTCGACTTCGCGGAAGATGTAGTCGCCCTTGCTGCCGGTGCGCGCGTCGTTGTCCTTTTCGAAGTACGCCCTCGGAAACGCGGTCGCCCGGATGCGATTGAACTCGGTCTCGCAGTGCTGTTCGAGAGTCTCGCCGACCATCTTCGTCGAAAGCCGCGCCTTCATGTCGCGCAGGCGCTCGATCGCATCGTCCCGGTCCTTGATCTGCGTCTCGTATTTCTCGCGCAGCGACTTCTCGCCGAGCTGTCGCTCGAGTTGCGTCCGCTCAAGCCCGCGCTTGAGTTCGTCGCGCTCCTTCTCCACCGCGCTCAGCGCCTCGGCGAGCGCGAGCTTCTGCGCGGTGCCCAGCGAGTCGAGCGTTGCCTCGAGCTGCTGGATCCGCGCGTCCTTCGCTGCCGCCGTCTTCTGCAGCTCGCTGGCGAGTCGGGCATCCGCGAGCTCGCGTGCGGCCTGCCGGTCGTGCCTTGCCTGCGCGAGTTCGTTCGCCAGTGCGTCGCGCTCCTTCTCGACTGCGGCGAGGGCCTCGGACACCGCGAGCCTGCGTACGATGTCGCCTGCATCGAGCCGGGCCTTCAACTCCTGGATTTCGGCGTCCTTGACCGATGCAGCCCTGAGCATTTCGCTGGCGATCCTGGTCTCTGCCAGTTCGACGGCGCTGCGCTTGTCCTGTTCGGCCAGTTCGAGCCGCTCGTGCAGCTGCCGATCGAATTCGCCGTCCCGCACCTGCTTCAGGATCGCCGCGTATCCCGCCTCGTCGATCTTGAACGCCTTGCCGCAATGCGGACAGATGATCTCGTGCATGTCCAGCCGTCTCCCTGTATCGTGGGCCGCTGGGTCACCCCTCGCCGCGGCGTGACGCCAGTCGGCACATGGTACGGCTGCTCGAAGAAGAGAGTACGTTCAGCTAGAAGAGAGTACGTTCAGCTGCGGCGCCGCCAGTGCGCGCGGATGCCTTCCACGGGCCGTGCGCTGCAATGCAGGAGCATGTCCGCAGTGGGGGCCTTCGGGGTCCGCGCCCATCGCGCGGACCCTGGGCGCGTGCACCTGTTCGCGGCGCCTCAGTAGCGCAGGCCGACCCGCAGCACCAGCGTCTCCTGAGCAGTCACGCTGAACTTCGATTCTTCCCACCGCGGGCTGGACAGCGCATGGGTGCGGTTGTTCGAGACTCCGTAGCCTTCGCTCGGGATGCCGAAGACGTTGCGGTCGAGGCGACCGTTGCCGTTCTCGTCGTGAACGACGGCAACTGCATAGGTGCCCGGTGCGAGATTGGCGAACGTGCAGCTCGCCTGCGTCGCGCTGATCGCAGCCCTCTGCGTCGACATGCCGTCGCCATCGGGGAAGTCGGCGGGCCGGGTGAACAGCCGGCAGCTGAGGGTGCCAGTGGTGTTGCGAAACGTCGCGACCTCGATGCGCAGTACTGCGCCGGATTCGCTCTGCGCCTTCACCTGCGGCCGGTACAGCGCCAGCGGCAGGCTCGCCGTCAGCACGGCGAAGAGCGCGAGTGCCGGGTATCGTCGTGTCATCAGGATCTCCGGAGCGGGGCGTGGTCAGCGGCTGCGAGTGCAGTGCGGCCTCGGGGCGGCGAGTCGCGGCCCGCGAGGGCCGGCGCGCGCTGCGCGAGTGCGGCGTGCTGCGCGCGGATGCTGGCGTGGATAGGGGGCGAGTTCATGCCGCGATGAACGGGCGTCCGCTCAGGGCCTGCACGAACGTCCAGGTCACGAACAGGACGTAGGCGAGGGCAGCGAGGCGTACCGCGGCGAGCGCGTCGCGCCCGAACAGGCGCCAGCAGAGCAGGCCCGCCAGCGGTACGGCGTGCATCGCATGCGTGGCAAAGAAGTGCGCGACGCGCAGATCGCCGCCGTCGCGCGACCAGCCCATGATCACGAGCCCGCCGGCGTCGCGTGGCGTGCCACCGATCCAGTGGCTGCCCATGGCCGAGAGCGTGCCGGCGGTGAGAAGGGTGAGCGGCAGGGTCAGTGCGAGTCCCCAGACCAGTGCGCAGGCGATGGCCGGAGGAAGTTCGCTGCCGGGGTGGCGATGAATCGCCCACGCGAGTGTCGAGCTCGCCGAGGTCAGCAGCACGGCTGCCAGACCCATCAGCGCGTAGAGGGAACCTGCCAGGGGACTCGACAGGTTGAAGTGCGACGCTGTTCCGAGGGCTGCTGCGCCAGTGATCCAGATCATCTCGAGCACGATGGCGCAGACGACGGCGCGTTCGTGCCAGCGCCACCACGGGCGTTGCCGGAGTTGCGTTGCCGCATGGCGCGCGAACCAGGCGAGGGTGAGCAGATACAGGATGGTCGCCGCGAAGAACTTCAGCGGCTTGACCCACACGCTGATGCCGTTGAACAGCCGCGGGTCGATCGCGAGTGCGCCGAGCAGAGGGAGGGTCGCCAGTGCCAGCAGCGCTGCCAGCGGCGTGTAGCGCGGCGAGTCGGTCGCCAGCCGGTACAGCACGCGAGTCGGCGTACTGCGAGAGATGGCGATCCCGGGTTGAGGCCTGGCAGCGGCATGGGGTGCGGCGGGAGGGGCAGCGAGGGTGTCAGGCATGGCGATTCCCTGGCGATGGTGGCGGGTCAGGTTCCGAACGGGTGCGAGCGCGTGCGCAGCGACAGCCGCAGCCCCTGGAACAGCAGATAGCCCGCCGGCCCGAACAGGAAGGTGGCGAGCAGGCACGGTGTCACGAGGGCGTGGCTGATGTTCTCGCGGCGCGCGGTGCGCACCTCCCATGCGCCGACCAGCAGGTCGAAGGCGAGGTAGTGGAGCCAGCCCGCCAGCAGCAGCCAGGGGTTCGCGAACAGCTGCGCCACGGACTGCAGGCTGTCGAAGCCGCCCTCGGCGGAGTTCCACATGGCGAGCACGATCGCTGTGTAGGCAACCGACAGCAGTGTCGGCACTGCGACGGCTGCGACCGTGTCGAGCGCGCGCGGGGCCAGCGGGGAAAAGGCAAGGCCGATCCACGCGGCGAGAGCGATCGGGTTGGCGAACTGGAACAGGAGATCAGGGGGCATTGGCGGGAGCGTCGAGGGGGCGGCGGTAGCGGGAGCGGGCGCCCGAGGGCGCGCGGGGCGACCGGGCAATCGGGCAATCGGGCAATCGGGCAATCGGGCAATCGGGCAATCGGGCAATCGGGCAATCGGGCAATCGGGCAATCGGGCAATCGGGCAACTTGGGTCTTGACGTTGTCTAGATACTGTCGCTCAATCTTGTCGATGTCAACATCAATCTTGACAGCGTCAGTGCGGCTCGGCGACAGTTCGCACATGGACGTCAGCTCGCAGCCTGTTGCCGGTGCCCCCGCAGCGCGCAGCTATCACCACGGCGATCTGGCCAGCGCGCTGCTCGACGCGGCCGAACAGGAACTCGCCACCAACGGGGTCGAGGGCTTTTCCCTGCGCGGCGTGGCCAAGCGAGCGGGTGTGAGCCACGCGGCGCCTGCGCATCACTTTCGCGACGCGGACGGGCTGCTCACCGCCCTCGCTGCGCGCGGATTCGAGCGGTTCGTGGCACGGCAGTCACAGTTCCGGCAGCAGGCACGGCGTGATCCGCGGTCGCAGCTGGAGGCGTCGGGCCTCGGCTACGTTGCCTTCGCGCTGGAGAACCCGGCGCTGTTCCGGCTGATGTTCGGCTCGACGCGACCGGACTTCGCCAGCGAGCCCCTCGGGCGCGTGGCACAGGCGGCGTTCGACGACCTGGTACACCACGTGGCTGCGGTGACCGGCAACGCGAACCCGCCGGCGCGCGACCGAGCCGTGCTGACCGACGTCAGCGCCGTGTGGGCCCTTGCACACGGGCTCGCCGACCTGCTGGTCGCCGGCAGGTTGCCTTCGCTGCTGGCACTGCCGGACAAGACGAAGCATCGGATGATCGTCGACATCCTCGGCCGCGCGCTGCGG
>CANGUQ010000033.1 GCA_947456915.1 Betaproteobacteria bacterium | reverse complement strand
TCGCGCCTGCCGCCGACTGCGGCTCGGCCCGCGCGCGGTCCGCCCTGTCGTTCGCCGCCTGCGGCGGGGTCGGGCGCGAGAGCCCGGACAGCGGGGGGGCAGCGTCCGCGGCGCGGCGAAACACCGCCACGCCGATCACGCCGACGTTGTCCGGGCGCCCGGTGCGCGCCGCATAGCTGTCGGGCAGGCTGGTGAAGAAGAACGCCGCGGTCTGCTGCAGGCTGCGCCGCCAGCCCCGGATCTCTGCGCGCTGCTGGGCCGACAGCACGTAACCCGTCTGATCCGGTGCTGCCGTCTCGCCCGAGACCGCATTCACACCATCGACCGACAGCACGGTGAGCACATCGGCACCCGTGCGGTTGCGCAGCATCACCGAGTATTCACTGCCCGGTGTGCCCACCACGAAGCGCTGGCCGTTGTGGCGGATCACCGGCAGTTCGCGCCCCTGCGCGCGGTCGAATACCTGCACATCCACCAGGCGGCCGCTGGCGTGGCTCGCAGGCGTGGCCAGCGCGCCAGCGACCGCGAATGCGGCAGCAGCCAGCGCACTGGCCCGAGCAAGGCGGTGGAAACGTTTCATCACGATCTCCCGAACAGGTTGCGATGGGGAGTTGAACGTAGCCGCGCCGGTTTCGGGGTTAACGCCGGTTCGAGCCGGATCGGCCGGCTGATCGCGTGTGGCCTGGCGAGGCAGGTCACGTCGCTGGATACCGCGACGTACACATCCACGCAGGGTGCAGGTGTTCCATGTCCACGACCACGCACATCCGGGTGAAAGACGAGGTCGCGGATCGCCTTGATCGCCGGGAGAACTCGGGCAACCGGAACAGGGTCTGTCTTGCCGCCGGGGCGATCCGGGCATTCGTGGCGATCGACGAGTGACAGATCGCGGATGTTCGTGTGGCGATCGAGGGCGCCGACGCGGGTGACCTCGCCAGCGACACGGACGTTGCCGCGTTTCGCCACGCAGCGGGCGTTGCGCTCGCGCCGCAGCGCGCGAACCGACAGCGTGGCGTCACCCTGCCGTTCTTGGCCGCAGGACAGACGATCGGTGAGGAAGTCGTGCGTGCTCTGCTGCGTGCTCGACGGCAGCAGTCGCGCAGGCTCGGCGTGGGTGCGCGGGGAACGATCGCAAGCAGGCGGCTGCACGGAGCAGGCCGGAACGCGAAGTCGACCGGCGACTCACGATCGGCTGCGTCGGCGGTACGATGATGGCTCTGCACCTCGGCCTCGACAATCGGAGGAGACGATGCACCGACGCGACGAGGGTGTGCGCGCGCTGACGCGGGCGCGCGTGATGTTGCTGGCCGCCGGGGCGCTGGCAGGGCTGCCGCAGCTGCTTCATGCGCAGTCATGGCCAGCGAAGCCGATCCGGCTGGTCTCGCCGTTCGCGCCGGGCGGAGGCCCGGATGTGATCGGCCGGTTGCTTGCGCCACGCTTCTCCGAATCGCTGGGACAGCCGGTGCTCGTCGAGAACCGGCCGGGCGCCGGCGGCAACCTCGGCGCGGAGTTCGTGGCGAGGTCTCCCGCCGACGGCTACACGCAGCTGATCACCACCTCGTCCATCGCGATCAACGTGAGCCTGTACGCGAGGCTCGGCTACAGCCCGACGCGCGACCTCGCGCCGATCTCGCTGGTGGCTACTGCGCCGCTGCTGCTGACTGCGCATCCGTCCGTACCGGCGAAGTCGGTGCGTGACCTGCTCGCGCTGGCGAAGAAGGCCGCGCGTGGCGGGTTGAACTTCTCGTCCAGCGGGTCGGGCACCACCACGCATCTGGCCGGCGTGTTGCTGGCGGCCCAGGGCGGTGTCGAACTGACGCATGTGCCCTACAAGGGCTCGGCACCGGCGATGGGCGCAGTGCTGGGCGGTGAGGTGGATTTCGGGTTCATCGGGTTGTTCACTGCGCAACCTCTGGTGAAAGCGGGCAAGCTGCGCGCGGTGGCCTTGACCAGCGCCCAGCCCTCGCCGGCGTGGCCCGGCGTCCCGGCGATCGGTGCGACCTTGCCCGGCTACGAGATGCCTATCTGGTATCCGCTGTTCGCTACCGCCGGTACGCCCGAGGCGGTGATCAACCGCATGCAGCAGGAAGTGGTGCGCGCGCTGAAGCATCCCGAGGTGCGCAACGCCCTGGAGCGTGATGGCGCCGAACCGGTGGGAGGCACCCCGGGCGAGCTGGCGCAGTTGCTGGTGCGCGACATCGAACGATTCGGCAAGCTGGTGCGACTGGCCGGGGTCAAGCCCGAGTAGGAGGGCGGCAGGCTGTACCTGCAGTCCGGCATCGGGACGATCGTGCCTTGCGCGCGGGCGCGAGGGATGACGCGGTACCTCGCGCGCAGGGCGCGGTCGATCACGGGCAAGCCAAGGGGCTTCGAGCCCGGTTCGGCCCGGTCGGCGAGTCCGGAGCCGATGCTTGCCCGCGCGGCGTGCGCGCGCGGCAGCAGCATGTGATGGCGGCAGGGGCGTTTGAAAGTACCATTCGTCCGAATCGCGACTTCGGAGTTCCGCAGATGCATCGGTGCGCACGCCCGCTCTTCGCCGCCTTGCTCCTCGCCGCGTTGCTGGTCGGCGCATCGGCTGCCGTTGTTGCCGCGGACGCGGCTGTCACCCGGTCGTTGTCCCGGATGTTTCCCGACGGTGCGGTACTGAGCGCGTCCACCGGCGAGATCGGTGGAATCAGGCGGATCGCGGCGATCATCACCGACCCGCACCAGCTCGAGATGGCACTCGTCGTTCTCTCCGAAACGGCTCCCGGACAGCTCGCCGTATCGGCTCGGTCCGCCACCTTTTCGATGCATCACCGCTGGCATGACGTGTCGTGGAAGGTCAGGAACGACTCTCTCCATTTCGAGGTTTCGGGTAACGGCGGTTGCTGCTACGACTATTCGCACCGCTACCAGTTCCGCATGAGGGACGGACAGTTCGTTCTCGTGGGCAGCGAAAGCACCGAAATGGGGTTCGAGCCGTCACGCGCCGCCAGGGCGGGGGCGGCTGGCGAGCCCCTGCCGGTTCTGTACCGTTCCGGTCTCAGTACGAACCTCGTGTCCGGTTCGGCCGTGCAGTGGCGGGTCGAAGCCTTGTCACCCACCGCCGATCCATTCAAGGACGACATCCTGAAGCTCAAGGCAGGAAGGAAGCGGACCGAGAAGACGGTGCGCATCACGCCCAAGCGGGTGATGCTGGAGGGGTTCAGTCCGTGATGTACCGGGCGATCGCCAGCCGTGCGCGGGCACGCGTCTTCGGTTGCTGGTGGCAGCGCAACACTGACCCATCGCCGCTCTCGCAATCTGCACGGCGAAAGGAGTTGCGAATCTGCACGCCGGAAGGAGCTGCGCGAGGGTGACGCGGAAGGCAGTGATCGAGGCTTGAGTCCCGCATCGGCAGCGGGTGCCGATCCGCGGGGTCGCCGAGCCGATGGATGCGTCTCGCAACACCCCCGGCGGCCAACCGAATTCCCCTGCCCGTGCACCGATGGCCGCGGCTGATCTGCCGTGGGGCGTCGAAGACGGGACGTTACCCTCGCCCCTCGAATGACGGGGGCAGTGGAGTGAACGTCTTGAAGCCGCATCTGTGTATCCCCGTGCGGACCTTGCCGAGCCCGGATACGCCCGAGCGCGAGATCGAGCGCCGCACGGGCGTGGACTGCAAGACCATCTGCAGCCACCCCCGGGCGATGGCATTCAGGTTGATTTCGTTCGCATCGTTCGAACCCGGGCGGGCAACGAACCCTGGCGCGCTGCCTCGGGCGTCCGGCGACACGGCGAGCGCACCTGATCCCGGTGCTCAGCCGTGGGCACGCGAGGCGAGCGCGGTACATGCCCGGGCAGGTCACGCAGGGAACGAGCCGCTCTCCGGCCTCGTTGCTTCAACAGATCGAGATTGCGAGCGCGATGCCGGGCAGGCCGGCGGCGCGAACCCGTGCGGCGGGCAGAGGCAGGGAAAGCACGCACGGCTCTTCGACGGATGACACCCCGGAATCGAGGGCGCTCCCGTCGAGCCCCGGGAACGCCCAGCGGCGCTCGAGTCCGGCCCGTTCCCGGAGGAGAAACGCAGGCACGGCTTCGGCCTGATCGGGGAGCGACTCGCCGACGGTGCGAGAGCCCGGTGCACGGAGATTGAAACCGCGGCGCGTGCAGACATCGCGTCCTCCCGCTCGGATGCGGCGTTTCTCGCCGTCACGGTAGACGGCGTCGGTACACCCGTGGCTGGACGCGAGGAAGCGATCGACATCGAAGGTCTTGCCGCAGGCACGAAGCACGCCTTCCAGACGTTTGCCGATGCAGCCGGCGTGATGCAGGGGGTGGGGCGGCTGGGGCATCCGGGAACGCCATTGCGTGCATAATCTCTCCTTACATCGAAAGCGCGCACGATGACCAAGCCTGCACCGCCTGCGCCCGTCGGCCGCCGCCACGCCGAGGCAAAGCCCGATCAGCCGGTCTTCGCCGGGCGGCTGGGCCACGAACTGGAGGCGCACGCGCTGCTGCGCACCGAGGGATTCTTCTACTACCTGGTGACGATGAAGATCGTCGTCGCCGAGATCAACCGCCAGCGCGCCCTCAGGCAGGAACCCTCGCTGCCGCATTCGGCCTTCGTGCTGGCCAAGGCCACCGACCAGATCGGCACTGGCATGCGCAGCAGCGACATCGCCACCTACGCCGACTTCGTGACCGACGACCCCGAGGTGGTGAACCGCCCGACGACGATGTTCACCCGCGCCGACGCGGCGCACCTGTGCAACCTCGGCCTCGCCGGCACACTGGCCAATGCCTGCAGGGATACGCTCTTCCTGCGCGACGGTTACGAGCGCCTGAAGGTGCACGCTGGCGCCACCAAGCTGCTGCCGCAGCAGGTGAACATCGGAGTGGACCGCAAGATCGACTTCGTGCACGCGCAGCTCGCTCCGCGCATGCTGGACGATGGCGGGCTGATCTTCACGCACGAGCGGGTGGCCACCTACCGCAAGGCGGCGCAGGACGCGGTCACCGAATACCGCGACGCAAAGCGCAACGAAAAGGCCTTCGGCCTCGCGGCCTGCGCCGACTGCTACCTGCGTACCTACGCCAGCGCGGACTTCGACCACCGCGTCTTCAAGCGGGTCTACCCCGAGGTGGTGGGGCTGTGCGAAGGCACGCAGCACTACCGCGGCCAGTCGCACCTGTTCTACCGCTGAAGGCGCGGCACGCGGCGCCGCCTCAGGCGGCGAGGTCCCGGACTTCCAGACCATACGGCTGCTTCGGCAGGCCGGGGTCCAGCCTGCGTGGCGGGCTCCGGCCTGCCTGCGCGAGGTACGGCACGGCGTCCACACGGTCGCCGTCGGCGTCGTTCGCCAGTGCTTCGCGCTGCGCGTGATGCGCTTCGGCCGCGGGGACCGTCGCGTACGGTACTGCTCCGGCGCATCGACGCTGCCTGTGCGCACGACGAGCCGCCCGGCGCTGCCGTCGTCCTTGCCGGAACATTGGCCGCGCTGCGCAGGCTGAAAGCGGCAGCACGCGGGCGCGTGCAGAGGCGTTCGAAAGTACCGTTCTCCCGCTGTGCCTCAGGTACGGGCCGAGGCGGTAGCCGCCAGCGCCATCGGCGCGTTGCCGATCAGCTTGCGTGCGGCTGCGGGTTCCAGCGCTTCAAGTGTCGGGGAGGTCGCGGTCATGCTCATGCGCATCTTCACGTGCAGCGCGACGAGCGTGCCGGCTGCAGCCTCCAGCGCGTGCTCGGCACACTGCCCCTGGAAGTCGACCGTGATCCGGTGCGGCCCCGGCGACAGTTCCACCAGCGTGAAACCCGGGCTGGTCAATTGGGTGTGGAGACGGTCGTCGACGTTCACGTCCACGCCGATCCGTGCGCCCATCCTGTCGTTGCGAAACACGATGATCTGCGCGACGCCTTCCTTCGGGGCCAAGGTCAGCGCCTGCGCGCGGGCACCGGCGTCCGCCAAGGCAACGTCGCGGTTGCGGTCGGTCGCGAACACGGCCGCCGACAACCCAGTGACAGCGACGAGCACCAGCATGTCGATGTTGCCGGAGATCGACTCGCCCGCTGCGGTGAAGATCCAGGTGTCGGCCATCCTGCCGAGCACGGAGAGGACGATTCCCGCCCCGACGATGCCGCCGAGTCTGATCAGGCTAGAGCGCTTCACCTGGCCCCCCGCGGCGCGGATGTGCGCGTTGCCGCTGCCTTGCTGCGCAAGGCGACGCGGCCTGTGCGCCGCAGACGACCCGCGGCGCAGCGTTTCGACGAGCCTGCAGGTGGGCAGCAGCAGATCGACATGAACACTCCGGAGGGGTGGTCGAGAGCGTTCGATTCTGCGAGTGGGCGCCGCATTGCTCAATGTGAATAGTGCACACGGTATCGTGAGCACTATCGCGTCGCGAGGACAGGTGCGCGCGACGTGCCTCGGTCCGGCGGTGAAGGAAGCGGTCTTCACTGCGCAGACCGGTTGCCGCGGCCGGGGGGGTGTACGCCCGGTCGCGTGTCCCCGATGCACGGGTGCCGCGCGAGAGCGCAGGGCAGGCGAACCGGCTGCGCCGGACCGGACCGCTTGCACACGGCGATGTCCATGTCGATGCGCACCGGGGCGCGTGGCGCGAGCGCTGCGAACGCGAGCCGATTGCGCGACCGGTCACGGACAGTACGGCCTCGACGGTTGCGTTCACGCGCCCCGCGCGTACTGCGGCGCAGGCCTCAGGGACAGGTCTCGGGGTCAACGACGCCCGGGCACTGCACGTTGCGGGATACAGCGGGTATCGCACCGCGTTGCGCCGACCGACGCCCGGCCCGGCCACGCGATTGCGGACACGCTTCGTGCCGTCGCTTCGTGCTCTCGCCTCGCCGTATCCCTTCTCGTTCTTTGCCTTGTCCCGCCTCCTGTCGCCGCGCCTGCTCAAGCGGCTCGCCACGAGCCCTCACGCGCGTCAGCGCGCACCTGCACGGCCCCTGCGCACCGTCTGCGCGCGCGTCATCGCCGGATCCTCGCGCGGTTCTCCCGATCTCCCGCCACCCATCGGCCTGCACGATGACCGACACCCATCCGCCCCGGTCTTCTTCCGATCAGCCGGCCGCGTCCACGCGTTCCCCGTCGCCTCGTGCGCCGATCGCTCCCGTGTCTCGAGACACGCGCGCGGGCGTAACCGGCATGCAGGCACTCGTGCGAGCGCTCCCCGCCGCGCGCCTGATCGCCTTCGCGCTCGCGATCGGTGTCGGGCTCGCGCTCGCCGTGGCCGCTCCCAGCCCCGTTCGCGCGCAGTCGAGCCAGTGCAGCTCGATCGGCGATCCCGACGAGCGCCACTTCTGCCGCGCGCTCGCGGATCGCAACCCGAGCCAGTGCAGCTCGATCGGCAGCTCCGACCGCCGCGCGATGTGCCGCGCGCGTGCCGAGGGCCGCGCGAGGCAGTGCAGCGCGATCAGTGGTGCCGACCAGCGCCATCTCTGTCGCGCGCTGGTCGAAGGGCGCGACAGCCAGTGCAGTTCCATCAGTGGCAATGACCAGCGCCACCGCTGCCGGGCGCTGAGCGGGGGCCGCGAGAGCGCGTGCAGCTCGATCAGCAGCGACGACACCCGCGACCTCTGTCGCGCGTTCGCCGGGCGCAACCCGAGCCAGTGCAGCGCCATCGGCAGTGCTGACGAGCGCGCGCTGTGCCGCAGCCTCGCCGGTCGTCGCTGAGACACGCGCCTTCGCGCGCGATATTCGTGTTCACGCCGTGCGCGATCATCGCGCTGGTGCGCGCGCCGACACGGTACGCGTCGCTGCAGCCTGCGTGGACGGTGATCTCGATCCGTTGCACCGTCTCGCGCAGGTGCAGATCAACTGTCGTGCGACATCACCTCATCGACCCCGGCGCCCATGGATGAGGCAGCGTCGTGACCGCCCGCCCGCCGCCCGTCGCTGCAGAGATCTTCGCTGCGGCACACCATCGATCCGGACGCTTGACAGGTAAACGTCGGCGTGTACAGGCATCGGGATTTCGAGGGATGTCGTCGCCTCCAGGACATCGACCTGCAGGCTGTCAGCCTTCGCTGCGGCGACGACGTGCGGGATTGACTGCACGCGCGTTTCAATCCCGTCGGCCAAGGATACGGAGCAGGGCCGTGTCTGAAACCACTTTCCTGCAGAACAGTTCGATGTGTGCCCGGGGTCTGTGCGACCACCTGAAGCGGTGGCGGCAACAGGATCGGGACATCGTGCGCTGCTGCTGATACGACTGCGTCGCAGACGGGTGCGCTGTGTTCGCGCCCGCCAGCAGTAAATGAAGACGAGGGCGCGCGAGTTCGAGAAGTCGTCGGCGACGCGCGCTGGGCCGCGCGTCGCCGCGTCATCTCACCATTGCTTGAACCACGGAGCCACGCCGGACGAGAGGCACTGCGGCAAATTCTGCATCAGAGATCCGTTGAATCCCCCCGAGGAAGGGGTGACCCCGGGAGAAGGGGTATCCCCCGCCGGAAACGACTGGATTGGCGCTACGGAGCGCGTCATGGCCGAGAACGTCTTGCCTCCTGCCACGGCTTCGAGTTGCGCGTCCGAGAGCTCGCCGCTGGCGCGCGCCTGCATTTGCCCCTCGATCCATGCGGTGGCTTCCGCGACATCGACCTGCAGGCCGTCGGACTGCGCAGCGGCAACGGCGCGCTGGATGAACTGCTCGGGAGTTTCCGCGCCGTCAACCAGATTCTGGAACAGGGCCGGGTCGGCAACCACTTTCTTGTAGAACTGTTCGATGTGTGCCTGGGACATGTGAGCTCCTCAAGGGGTTGTAGTGACGGGATCAAGGCGCCCTGCGCAGCAACTGTTGCTGATGTTTCGCACTCTGGCACGCGGTGCTCGCGCCCGACACCACTTAGTGGAGACTGCAGAGAAAAAGTTCGGTGGAGCGTTCGCCGGCAGGTTCGACGGCCGATCGCATCCAGCCGCGCCCGGGTGTTCGCCGTCCTCTTGCTGCGACTCACCAGGGGTGAGTCACGCCCGACGCTGACGGCCTCCCTGCTTCGAGTCCGGGACGCAGTAATCACCGACACCCGGCGCAGTTGCGCTTTCCGCGTTCGCAGAGGGGCGATGCCCGCGTAGTCGGCTGCATCGTGCCGCTGCAGCGGCACGTCGCGCATCGTGTGCGGCGCGCCGAGCCCGGTGCTGCGGGAATGCGGCCGGGGTGACGCGCTCAGTTGCTCTTGCGAACGTAGCGGCCGGGCGACAGGATCCCGGCGGGGTCAACCGCAGCCTTGATGGCGGCCACGACGCGACCGTGCGCGCCGCGATCCGGCGGGAGGGCCTGCATCGACTGGATGCCGAGCCGATACGGAAGGTGGCCGCGCGCGATCAGGCACGCCATCAGCGCGTCATGGCAGGCCAGCGCGCGCGCGTCCTCGCCAGGCACCTCGCGGTCGTACATGAGGCTGATGTACAGATTCACCGCGCGTGGCGAGGTCGGGTTCATGCCAACGTGCGGCTCGAATCCGGCTGCGAGCCCGATCCGTCGCACCTCCTGCATGGCCTCTGCGACATCGCCGCCGCGCATGGGCAGCGACGGGCACAACCAGAGCACGCCGCACCGGTCGCGGTCCAGGTCGATTGACGCCGGCGGGTCGAAGCGCTTGCGCCAGTACGCCGTACGCAGGTTGTCCGGCCGCGGCACACCCGGCACGAAGTCGGGGTGCGACGGCGGCGGGCTGTCAGCGTCGAAGAACTGCAGGTCGCCGACCACCGCCCGCAGTCGTAGCTGCACCAGCTCGCGCTGGGCAGTCCCCAGCGCAGCACTTGCGGCACCCAGGCTGCCGGCACAGAGCCACGGTTCCGACCCCAGTTCGTCGAGCATGGAGAACGGCGTACGATCCTGCATCCTGACGAACGGATACCGCCCGGCGCAGGCCAGCAGCTTGTACGCGTTCCAGACTGTCACGCAGTTGCCGCCGACGACGCCCTCGGCGACGAGTTCGCGCAGGGCGTCGAGCAGCCGTGCGAGCCCTGCGAAGTCTGCCACGCGCGCGCTGAAGCCCTGGTAGACCGCCGGTCGCGGGACCATATGCAGCGTCATCGCCGTGATGATGCCGAGGTTCGACTGCATGAACAGGCCGTCGAGCGACGGCCCGACCCCGAAACGGTTGAGCCGCGCCGTTGCTGCGCCCTCGAACCGGTCGAACCCGGTATGCAGCAGTTCCCCGTCGGGCAGCACCACCTCCAGCGCCGCGACGTGCGCCGCGCGGTCGCCGCTGGGCCCTTCGCCATCGCCGCGTTCCGCTGTGTTGGCGACGATGCTCGATTCCGGCGGCCCGCCGATCACCGGCAGCCACAGGTTGCTGCCCTGCCGTTGCAGGAACTCGTGAGCGGCGCGGAAGGTCACGCCGGCCTCGATGGTGAGCGTGCCGAGGGCCTCGTCATGGTGCCGGATGTGGTCGAGTCGCCGCAGTTCGATCACCACGCAGCCATCGCTGGGCGGGACTCGCGAGCCCAGGCCCCAGTTGAGTCCGGTGCTGACCACGTGTACCGGCACCCGGTGCTGCTGGGCGATGCGCAGGCACGCCTGAAGCTCGGACACGCTGCCCGGACGCAGCAGGGCGGCGATCCGCTGCGTGGTCGCGAACGTGGCCGTGGCGGCCCGATCGAGTTCGACGCCATCGGTGGTGACGGCGTCGGCTCCGAGCAGCGAACGCCACTGCTCGAGGGCGGCCGGTGCAGGGGCGATCATCAGTCCTTGAGCAGGCGAACGAGGAACGCCAGCTCCGGCGTGGCGCCGCCGGCCACGGCCTCGAGCTGCTCGTCGGTCAGGGCCCCATCGTTGGCCGGCTCGGCCTGGGCGAGCAGGCCTTCGAGATCGGCGCGGCTGAAGCGGAAGCCCTCGCCAGCCCCGGCCTGCACGCAGACCTCGAGGCGTGCCTCGCGGCTCGCCGCCTGCTGGATCCGGCGCGCGATGGCTGCGTCTGCGACGATCCTGCGCGCGAAGCGCAGGATCGTCGCGTCCGGCTGGTCTGTACCGTCCGGCCGTACATCCCGGACGGCGCTCGCGTCGAGCCTGGAGGCGACGCGCTGAAGGAAGTCCGCCGGAAGCGACACGTCGCGCTCGGCGCGTGACAGCTCGCGCAGCGCGAGTTCGAGGCCCGCCACCGAGGCGGCATCGATCCCGGCGTGTGCGTCTCGCACGAGCAGCACGCACAACCGTTCGACTTCCGATGCGTTCAGCCCACGGCGCAGGCCGCGGCTCAGCAGTTCGGAGAGTTCAGGTTCGGCGTTCATGAGTGGCGGGGAGCGAGCATGCGCCTGGCGCCTGGCAACGCGAAGAATCGGTGTGCAGCCGGAGCAGGGGCGGGGCGGCAGGCCCCGGGCCCTGCCCGTGGTCGTTCGCAGTGCCGCACACGTTCGTGCGCGGCGCCTGTCAGATCACCAGGAGGTGAACCATGCGCCGAGCTGATAGCCGCCAGCTCTCATGGCGTTGACGAACTGGTCGCCTGCGCTCGCATTGGGATTCTCTGCGGCCCTGCCGTACTCGTTGGCCTTGTTCTGGAGGTCCCTGGCGGTGCTGTTCGGCGCCCGCTTGCCACCTGCCACCCCTTCGAGCTGGGCGTCGGAGAGCTCGCCGCTGGCGCTTGCGCGCATCTGGCCTTCGATCCACTTGGTGGCTTCCGGAACGTCTACCTGGAGGCCGTCGGCCTTGGCCGCAGCGACCGCACGCTCGATGAACTGCTCGGGCGTTTCCGCACCGTCAGCCAGCTTGTGGAACAGGGCCTGGTCGGAAACGACTTTCTTGTAGAACTGCTCGATGTGCGCCTGGGACATGTGAACTCCTCTGTGGGGGAAGGTCGTGGAAGAAAGCCGGACGGCCTGTGCATCGGTTCGGATCCTGAACAAGCAGGCCGTGCTGCGTTGTCGTCCGGCACTACTGAGTGGCGGTCGCGCGGAAAGAGTTCAACGAATCGAATCCGGTTTCGTGCAGGCACGGTTGTCGCACCCTTCGATCCACGCGGTGCATTCCCGGGCCTGCGGGATCGCGGGCAGCCGCAAGGCGAGCGCCGAAGCGCTCAGGCGGACCACGCGTCGATGACCTGCCGCCCCACCGCCTCGCGAAGCAGCATGCGCGCGCGGTTGACGCGGCTCTTGACGGTTCCAGCCGGGACCTCGAGCAGTGCCGCGACCTCGTCGTAGGACAGGTCTTCGAAGGCCACCAGATCAAGCGTCGTGCGCAGGTCCGGCGGCAGGCGCTCGATCGCGTGCTGCAGTGCGGAGAGCGCCCGCTGACGCTCGCGCTGCGCCTCCGGCCCGGCGGACGGGTCGACAACATCCCGCTCGACGTCCTCATCGAGTGCGACCTCGTGGCGACTGGAGGCCTTTCCCGCGCGGTCGCGCGACAGGTTGAGCGCGATCCCGAGCAGCCAGGTCGTGAAGCGCGAGCGCCCGTCGAACGCCTGCAGCCGCGTCCAGGCAACGATGAATGCTTCCTGTGCGAGGTCCTGTGCGTCCTCGGCGCTGCGGCAGCGGCGGCACAGGAACCGATGGACGAGCGTCCCGTGGCGCTCGACCAGACGGCCGAAGGCCTGCCGGTCTCCTATCCGCGCTGCGGCGAGGTCCTGCGCCTCCAGGTCCATCTCAGGCCAGCGCCTTCCGGAAGCCACGGGTCTCTCCGAAGAACACCGCGTAGGGCGCCATGTGTTCGCGCGCGAAGTTCGCGTGGCCGCAATGCCATACGGGAATCGTCCACATGCCGGTGTCGAAGCCCGCCCCGGGCATTCTCTCGACGGCGGCCCGGTACAGCCACAGCACCCGGCCCAGCCGTTGCAGGCGGGGGTGCACGAACGCGCAGGTGTAGCGCAGCACGCCGCCGACCGCGTGGTTGAGGCACCAGCCACGCACGTTCCCCTTCACCAGCAGCGCAGTGCTCGTGACGGGGTCGATGCCTTCCTCGAAGTCGAAGGGCACCAGGTCCGGCGCGATCCACGGGTCGGCTGAGTGGGAGGTGGCCAGTTCGCCGCGAAGCGCCGGCGACAGCGACACCCAGGGAACGATCTCGTAGCCCGAGGGCAGGCGTCGCGGCTGGATCCAGGGCGCGGGCGCGATCGATGACAGCGTCGCGCGCACGACAAGCATCCTCAGTTCGGGCGGCGCAAAGCCACGATGCGCGAGCAGGCCTTCGAACGCCTGCGTGGCAGGCTGTCCCGTCATGTACGTACCCTTCAGCGCGGACAGCCCACGGGCGCGGCATTCCGATTCCAGCTGCTCCAGCAAGGCTGCGGCGAGGCCGCGTCGGCGCCGGTCCGGGACGCAGTAGACGGAGAGCAGATCAGCCGTGCCGTCGTCGCAGGGCGTCGCGAGCGCCAGTCCGGACATCTCGCCGCCCATCCGCGTACCGACCGCGATCGGCGCCGGCCAGCCGGGGTCGAAGTCCAGCCAGTGGCGGAATGAAGGAAAGGTGGCAATGCGGAAGGCGTCGGCCTCGGCGGCGTCGCGCAGGATCCGGACCTCGATCATGCGAGCTGTCGCTGTGCGAGTTCGCGGAACGGACCTTCGATTGCCATCAGTTCGCGGAAGTTCCCGTCCTGCACGATGCGGCCATCGACGAGCACCAGGATGCGATCGGCGTTCACCACGGTGCTCAGCCGGTGCGCGATGACGATGCGGGTGGCCTTGAGCGCGTCGAGGCTGCCGGCCACGATCGCCTGCGTGCGGTTGTCGAGCGCGCTGGTGGCCTCGTCGAAGAACAGGATGCGCGGCCGGTTGACGATGGCCCGGGCGATCAGGATGCGCTGCCGCTGGCCGCCGGATAGCGTGCTTGCGCCCTCTCCGATGACCGTGTGCATGCCCATGGGCATCGCCTTGATGTCGGCATCCAGCCCGACCATGCGAGCCGCCTCCCAGGCGTCGTCGATGCCGAGCTGGCTGGTGCCGACGATGTTGGTGAAGATGTCGCCAGCCATCAGCTGGCTTGCCTGCAATACCACGCCGAGCTGGCGGCGCACGGCGTTCACATCCAGGCTGGCGATGTCCTGGTGGTCGTAGTAGACCGAGCCCGAGGTCGGCTGCTCGAAGCCGAGCATCAGCCGGAACAGCGTGCTCTTGCCCGAGCCGGACGGCCCGACCAGCGCGACGTAGCCGCCCGGGCGGATCGAGAAGGTCACGTCCTTCAGGATCTCCGGGCCGTCGCCATAGCGGAACCCGAGCTTCACCACCTCGATCGCGCCTTCGAGCTGTCCCGGATGGCTTCGCGCGACGTCGACTTCCGGCAGGCTCTCGAGGATCGGCTTCGCCCGCTCGTACACCGGCACGAGGTTGAGCAGGTCCAGCAGGGTCTGCGCCATGCCCATCATGGCTCCGAAGAAGGTGCCGAAGGCCGCGCTGAACGCGATGAACTGGCCGGTGGACATGGCCGACTGCCCCGGGGCCATCGCGGCGTCGGGCTTGCCCGCCATCAGCATGCCGATCGTGGCGAACAGCGCCATCGTGCTGAGCACGCCGTAGCCCGCGAAAAAGGTCTTCAGGACGTTCTCGAGGTGTTCGGCGCGGAAGCGGGCATCACGGAACTCCACGAAGGCCTCCGACCAGTTCGCGAACGCCCGTCCCTCGGCCGAGCTCACCCGCAGCTTGGTGATGCCGGAGAGGTACTGGAACACGCGGGCGGAGAGCCGGCCGTTCAGTTCCGACAGCTGGCGCTCGTAGCGCAGCTTCAGGTAGCCGATTCCGATGGTGACCAGCACGGCAACCGCCACGATCGCGAGTGCGATCATTGCCAGCTGCGCGCTGTAGTAAAACAGCAGCGCGAGGTTGAACGCCGAGAAGAAGCTGGTGAGCAGCGTGGAAAGCGTATGTCCCGACAGCGCCTTGCGGATCGTGTTGACCCCGTTGAT
>CANGUQ010000032.1 GCA_947456915.1 Betaproteobacteria bacterium | reverse complement strand
TCGCAACGCCGATCCTGCGCCCTGCACGAGTGCGCGGATGGGCGTGACCGTCACACCGAGCAGCACTTCCGTACCCAGCATTCCTTCGCGACCGATCATCCCCACTTCGACCGCCGGCAGGTCGGGTGCCTGCGCAATCAGCGACACGAATCCGTCGACCGGAAAATACACGTGCGTCGTTGTCTCGCCCCGTTCGCGGAGGACCTCCCCGAACACGAGATCGACAGGTTCGCACAGGGCAAGCACGCGACGGCGTGCGGGGGCCGGCAGCAACTCGAGCAGATGGTTCTGTGCATCGGACATGGTGGCGCCTTCGCAAGCGGTCAAGGGGCGCCGTACATCCGACTGATCAGGAAATCAGGTTGCGGTTACGTGCGGGAGGAGACGATCATACTCGTGCTTCACCACGGCATAGCATTCGCAGGTCCGTTGCTCAAGCCCGGGGCGATCGAGAACCTTGATGCGCCCGCGCGCGTAGCTGATGAGCCCGGCGCGCTGCAGCTTAAGGGCGCTCTCGGTGACGCCTTCGCGGCGTACACCGAGCATGTTCGCGATGAGTTCCTGCGTCATCACGAGTTCGTTGCCGCTGAATCGATCGAGACTGAGCAGCAGCCAGCGGCACAGTTGCTGGTCGAGGGAGTGGTGGCGATTGCAGACTGCGGTCTGCGACATCTGTGAGATCAGTGCCTGGGTGAATCGCAGCAGCAGATGCATCACGGGTCCGGCCCGATGCAGCTCGCTGACGATCGTCGAGCCGCGCAATCTGAAGCCGGCGCCGGCGCTCTGCACCACCGCCCGGCTTTGCGTTGATTCGCCACCCATGAACAGCGAGATGCCTACCAGGCCCTCGTTGCCGACAACGGCGATCTCGGCGGAGGAGCCATCCTCCATCACGTAGAGCAGCGAGACGATCGCGGTGGTCGGGAAGTAGGCATGGCTCAAGGTCATCCCGGGTTCGTACAGCACGTGTCCCAGCGGCAACTCGACCGGTTCCAACTGTTGCTGCCAGCGCAGCCACTCCGCTTCGGGCAGTGATGCGAGCAGATGGTTGGCACGTGGGTCCGGGTGCAGCCACGAGGGCTCCGTTCTAGGCACAGGGGTTCCGTCCATTGCGAGGGCAGTGCAACGACGGCGCGGCCACGAGTCGTCCGCCGGACGCAGCGACCACGCTCTGGTCTCGGGATCAGCTGATCGCGCGACTTCACTCAAGCGCAGTGTACGCGCGCAGCCGTTGGCTGTGTGTGCGGTACCGAACACAGGAATCGTGCGGGAGTCTGTCGGCTACGCTGAGTGCGGTGTCTGGGATGGACAGGCGCCATGTCGCCGCTGTCTCCCGTGCGCGAGGCGCGGTCCACTGCGCCTGCGTGGCGCACCCCGCGTTGCCGCAACGGGGCCGCGCTGCCCATGACTGGAACTCCACCCGCCGCATCCGTGAACCCCGGCACGGCTGTTTCCGTGCCCGGATCGCAGCGGCCGGGCGTTACGCGCTCGTCGCGCCTGTGTACTCTGCCGAACAGACGCTGGCGACAGCGTCGAATACCTTCGGGTGCATGAAAGCCCTGGTCTGCTCAAGTGCTCACCCCGCGGCGCTGCAGGCGCGTTCGATACCCGTGATCGCCACGCCTGCCAACGCCTTCATGCCCGTGACGCCGCCATGAACTCGAACGTGGCGACACCTCCGGTCTGGAGCACGGCGACGCAGCCGGGCGCGCACGAGTCCGGGCGCTGTGAACTTTCAGGATTGAACGAGCACCTCCAGTGCTGCATTCGCGGCGCCGGATATCTGTGCGGCTTGCGGGCGGGAAGCGCGACCGTACGCGCCTTCGTGCTCGGCCGGTTTGCCACGACCCTGCTGGTGCTGGTGCTCCTGCTCGCTGCTGCGTCGATGATGACCTAGTGTCTACCTGCCTGGAGTCGCTGCTGCGCCGCGCCGGGGTGCCAGGCGCGGTACGGGAGATGCTGGCCATCGGTCTCGGCCCATCCCAGCCGGTCGTACGTTCCGAACTGTTCGGCGCCGAACGCTTCGCCCGGCATGGGCGAAGCCTGGCCGCGACGCATCGCGCGGATCAGGCAGGCGCCAGGGCGAGCGCGTTCTTCCCACGCCTGCGCAGCAACATCCAGGTGCTGCGGCTGGCGCAGCGATGCATCGAGCTGCAGGCCGCACCGGGCGGCGACGAAGGGCCGGCGGCCGAGTGGTTGCTCGACAACTTTCACCTGATCGAGGCGCAGTTCCGGGAGATCGAGGCAGCACTGCCGCGTGGCTACTTCAGGCGCTTGCCGGTCCTGCTGGATGAGCCCCTGGCCGGATTGCCCCGCGTGTACGGCGTTGCCTGGGCTTATGTGGCCCACAGCGACAGCGAGTTCGACGAGGATCTGCTGGTCGAGTTTCTGACCGCCTATCAGGAGACTCGCGCTCTGGACCTGGCAGAGATGTGGGCACTGCCGATCACGCTGCGCGTGGTCCTGGTGGAGAATCTGCGCCGCCTGGCTGAGCGGGTGGCCACGGAGAAGGCTGCGCGCGCGCTGGCCAATTCGTGTTGCGATCACATCGAGGGCTGGACTGCGGACGAACTGGACGTGCTGCTCGCCGGCTTGACCGTACGCGGCGCCGAGCGTGTATTCATGCTCCAGATGGCACAGCGACTTCGCGGGCGCTCTGCAGCCTTGAACACAGCTGCGGCAGCGTGGCTCGCGCGGGTGCTGCCCGAAGGCGCGGCGATACGGGCCCAGCTTGCGGCCGATCAGACCTCCGACAATCTGAGCGTCAGCAACGCGGTCAACTCGCTGCGCATCGTCGGCGAGGCGGATTGGGGCGACATCGTTGCGTGCTCGAGTCCCCTGATGCGCCTGATGATGAGTACCGACGTGTTCAAGGCAGAACACGCCGCGACGCGCGACCAGTCGCTGCACGAGATCGAGCGGCTGGCGCACCGCAGCGGGTTGTCCGAAATGTCCATCGGCGAGTGCCTGGCCAGCCTGGTGGCCGGGGCACCCGATCGCGCTCATCCGTCCGCAGCACCGGGATACTGGCTGCGCGGAGAAGGGCGTCAGGCGCTGCTGCACGCCACGGGAGCGCGCGGCGGTGCGTGGCCGGGCCTGCGCCGGTCGCTGAGCCGATGGGCAGCCGTGTCGTATCTGACGCTGATGGCTGCAGGGACGCTCGCGCTGACTGCGATCGCGATGTGGCCGGAGGTGTCGACCCCGCCTGCGCCTGGATCAGCGTCCTGGTTGACGCCGGGCTTCGCCCTGGCCTCGTTGCTGTGTCTGTTTCCTGCATCCGAAGTTGTCATCGCGGTGATGAACCGGCTGGTGAGCGAATCAGCGCGCCCCCGGAGTCTGCCCCGCCTGTCGCTCGCCTCGGGCGTTCCGGACTCGCTGCGTACCCTGGTGGTGATCCCGGCCCTGCTGACCGATCGCGCCTCGATCGCACGGCTCGTGCATCGGTTGCGCCTGCACTACCTCGCCAATCGGGAGCCCAACGCGCAGTACGCCTTGCTCACCGACTGGACCGACGCCCCGGCGCGCGAGCGCGACGCAGACCGCGCCCTGCTGGAGGCCGCGCTGGCCGGCGTGCAGGAGATCGAGAAATGGGAGGCGTCCGGAGCCGAGCTGCCCGATGCGCCACCGCGCTTCCTGCTGCTGCACCGGGAGCGTGTGTTCAGTCAGACCCAGCAATGCTGGCTGGGCTGGGATCGAAAGCGCGGGAAGCTGGAGCAACTGCTCGACGCACTGGCCCGCAACGGAACCGATTCTGCGGAGGCTGCGGACGCAGGCGTCGATACAGCATACTCACCGGCCGCGTTCATGGACCTGGGTCGCCACTCGCGCGTCGTACGCGGCACACGATACGTACTGACTCTGGACAGCGACACCGAACTGCCGGCAGGCGCGCTGCGCGCTCTGGTCGGAGTGGCGGCACACCCGACCAACCAGGCTCGGCTCGACGCAGCAGGCGTCGCCGTCGAGCGCGGATTCGGCATCTTTCAGCCCCGCGTATCGATGCCGCTCGCTGCGCCGGATACGCAGACGGCCTATCGCTGGCTGTCCTCGGGGGACAGCGGCAACGACCTGTATGGCGCCGCAGCCTCGGAGGTCTATCAGGACCTGTTCGGAGAAGGCACGTTCCAGGGCAAAGGTCTGCTCGACGTGCGGATCATGCAGGCCGTGCTGGCTGGGCGCATGCCGCCCGAGCGGATACTGAGCCATGATCTGCTGGAGGGGGTCCTGGTCAGGTGCGCCGCGGTCAACGATGTGTTCGTGGTCGAGGACTCGCCCACCCACGCTGACGTAGCTGCCTCGCGCATGCACCGCTGGATACGCGGCGACTGGCAGCTGCTGCCGACACTGCTGCAGCCAGGTCGCCATCGCCTGCGCCTGCGCCTGATCGATCGCTGGAAGCTGAGCGACAACCTGCGCCGCTCGCTGGTCGCTCCGGCGTCGCTCGCGCTGGTATGGAGCGCGCTGATGGGCTTCATGGGGTCGCCGTGGCCGGTGCTGGCTCTGGTCATCGCCGCCGCCGGCGCGGGCCCGCTGCTCGGTGCGCTGGCCGGCTTCTCCGCATCGCGCGACCACATCGGGTTGTGCCGCTTTCACGCCACGGCGGCCTGTGCGCTGGCGCGCGCGCTGGCGACCAGCCTGTGGCAGCTCGCTCAGTTGCAGCGCCAGTCCTCGCTTGCCATCGATGCGATCGCGCGCACCCTGTATCGCATGACGGTCAGCCGTCGGGCGCTGCTGCAATGGACCACCGCCGAGTCCGCGCAGTCGGGAGCCGAGCACGGACTGGGCGCGCTGCTTCGTCGCCACTGGCAGGAACCGGTGATCGCGGCAACCGCACTGAGCATCATCCTGGCGACGAACACCGAGCATGCGCTGCTCGCGATCGTCGGATGCGCGGTCTGGGCCGGCGCGCCTTGTCTGACCTGGCTGGCCAGCCGCCCGCCCGCGGCGGCGGCCGCGACCCGGCTGTCGACCGCACAGCGGGACTACCTGTGGGCTATCGCGCGCGACACATGGCGGTTGTTCGAGCGCTGTGTCGGTCCCGATGACCGGCATCTGCCGCCGGACAACCTGCAGGTGCTGCCCGGCGAGGCGATCGCCCATCGCACGTCCCCGACGAACATCGGTCTGTATCTGCTCAGTGCCGTGTGCGCGCGACAGTTCGGCTGGATCAGCACGCCAGATCTGCTGCGTCGCCTGGAAGCGACGCTGGCCAGCGTGCACAGCCTCGCACGCCACCGCGGCCATCTGTACAACTGGTACCACACGCAGACCGGCGAACCGCTGTTGCCGCTGTATGTCTCCACGGTCGACAGCGGCAATCTCTCCGGCCATCTGCTCGCGGTGGCCGCTGCCTGTCGCGCCCTCGCGGCAGCACCCCACGACAGGACTGCAGGCGAACAGGCGATCGTCGCCACTGCCCGGCGTGTGGCCGGATGCGCGCAAGGGCCCGCGCGTACCACTTCTGCGGACGAGGAGCCCCTCGAATGGCTCGCGCGCACGCACCGACTCCCCGCGGACGCTGCACTGACCGGTGCGCCGGCGTTCGGCGCACGCTTGCAGGCGGCCGAATCCGCGTTGGCCGCACTGGATGCGCTGGACGAGCCCGAAGCGGAACTCGAGCCACCGGGCGACTCGACGCCTTCCGGTCTTCGCGTGCTCGCGCTGCCGGACGGCCCGTCGCAACGGGTCTGGCTGCTCCGGGATCACCTGGCCGCACTGCGCGCGGCACTGGAGGAGGAGAGGGCGGGTACGGCCGAAGGCTCCGTACCTGCACGGCAGCGCCTGCTCGCCGTGGCGATCGACTGCGAAGGGCTTGCCTGGGCGCCTGACTTCGCTTTCCTGTACCACCGCAAGCGCAAGCTGCTGCACATCGGCTATCGGGTCGCGGAGCAGCAACTGGACGCGGGGTTCTACGACCTGCTCGCGTCCGAGTCGCGCTCCACCAGTCTGGTCGCCATCGCCAAGGGCGATGTGCCGACCGTGCACTGGGCGGCGCTGGGCCGCCCCTTCTACCTGCTGGGCTGCGCCGCCGGCCTTCGCTCCTGGTCAGGCTCGATGTTCGAATACCTGATGCCCTCGCTGATCATGCACGAGCCCGCGGGCAGTGCGCTGCACGGTGCCTGCGTGGTGGCGCTGCGCGAACAGGTCGCGTTCGGTCGCGCACAGTCCGTGCCTTGGGGTGTGTCCGAGTGCGCGTACTCGGCGCGCGATCAGTCCCTCGCCTATCAGTACGGTCCACAGGGAGTGCCGCGAGCCGCATTGCGTCGAACGCCCCTGGACGAACTGGTGGTGGCGCCCTATGCGAGCGCACTCGCGGCGATGCTGGCTCCGCAGCGGGCGTGCGACAACCTGATGCGCCTGGAGCGGCTGGGTGCACGCGGGCGCTACGGGTTCATCGATGCGCTGGACTTCACGCCTGCGCGACGCGATGGCACGGCGCCGTTCGTGCCGGTCGCAACGTTCATGGCGCATCATCAGGGCATGACCGTTGCGGCACTTGCGAACGTTCTGCTCGACAACCCGGTGCAGCGATGGGGCGGGCGCAACGCACGCATCGAGGCGTTCACCTCGATGCTGCACGAACGCGCTCCGCGCGAGATCGACAACCTGTTCGCCCCGCCTGATGCGGCGCCGTCGCTGCCCCTGCGCCGGCATGCGCCGGCCCTGCGCCGCGACGTGGCGCCCGGCGGTCAGGCGATAGAACCCACCCAGGTGATGTCGAACGGCTGCTACACCGTTGCGATCCGGGCCAACGGCGCCGGCAGCAGCCGCTTCGGCGATGTCGGGATCAATCGTACGCGTGACGATGCGCTACGCGATGCGCATGGCAGCTTCCTGTACCTGCGCGCTGCGCCCGGGCAGCGCCCGGTATCGATCACTCAGCACCCCGCGCCGGACCCGCTTGCGCAGTACGACTGCGTGTTCTACGCCGACCGCGTCTGCTTCGAGGCGACCTGGACGCATCGGCAGGCGTGCAGCACGGTCTGGGTAAGCCCCGAGGACGACGTCGAGTTTCGCGAGGTCAGGGTGAGCAACCTCGGGCAGACCGCGATCGAGGTCGAGCTGATTTCGGCGTTCGAGGTTGCCCTGGCAACGGCTGCCGCGGACGAAGCTCACCCGGTGTTCGGCAACCTGTTCGTGTCGGCCTGCTGGGATGCGCGACATCAGGCTCTGGTGTTCGAGCGTCGAGCGCGTCTGGATACGGAACCCGCGGTACACATGGCGCATTTCATCGCCGGCGGCTCGCAGGGTGCGACCGAGGTCGGTATCCAGACCGATCGCGCCCGCTGGCTGGGACGCAATCGCGCGGTCGCCTCACCGCTTGCGCTGCTCGAGCCGGCACCAGGTGCGCGCGCGGTGTCCGGAACCAGCGATGACGATGCACCCGCTGCCGCCGAGGCAGGTGGTGCGCATCGGTTCGCGCCGCTCGATACCGGCCTGGATCCGGTGTGCGCGCTGTCGGTACGGCTGCGCATCGCACCGGGGGCGGTTGCGCTGGTGACGATCGCGACCGCCGTGGCCAGCGATGCCGGAACGCTGGACACACTGGTCGACAAGTATCGGCAAGCGAGCCACGTGCGTCGCACGTCGCTGATGTCGGCAACGCTCAGCGGGATTCGCTTGCGCGAACTGCGCACCGACGCCGCCGGCTACGCGGCCATGCAGACCCTGACCAGCGCGCTGGTGTCGACGTTGACCCGACCCGAGACCGGTG
The DNA here is from genome assembly GCA_947456915.1 of Betaproteobacteria bacterium. Lineage (GTDB taxonomy): Bacteria > Pseudomonadota > Gammaproteobacteria > Burkholderiales > CAIKXV01 > CAIKXV01. The sequence goes on along the minus strand of CANGUQ010000032.1, from coordinate 7,332 downwards.
CAGCCGCGGGCGCCGTCAACGCCGAAACCCAGGCAGACCGGAAACTGCTGTGGCGCGTCGGCATCTCCGGGGATCGGCCGATCCTTCTGGTCTCGATATGCGTGCTGCAGGGGCTGGGGATGTTGCGCGCGCTGTCGCGCATGCTGCGGTTCTGGGCGTGGAGCGGGATCGCCTGCGATCTGGTGGTGTTGAACAGCGAGCCCGGCTCGTATCACATGACACTCGAGCGCGAGATCATGGCGATGCGCGAGCATCATCTGGCCGAGACCCGGGGCTGCGCGCAGATGGCGCAGACCGCACTGCACGTGCTGCGGGCCGAGGCGTTGACCCAGGCCGAGGTCGCCACACTGCAGGCGTTGGCCCGCGTCCGGTTCGTGGCCGATGGCCGTACCTTGCAGCAGCGGCTGCAGGAATGGATCGGCATGCATGAGCAGGCTTTCGATCACCGGCATGAGACCTCGCGGGTTGCGCTGGCGCTGCCGCCCGATACGGACGTCACCTCGGCTTCGCAACCGATCCAGGCGATGGCTTCCGGCAGTTTCAGCGCCCGCTCCGGCGCGTTCGCTTTCGACGTAGGTCCCGAGCTGCGTCCGGCGCGGCCGTGGATCAACGTACTTGCCAGTCCGAAGTTCGGGACACAGGTGTCCGAGGCCGGCGGCGGCTACACGTGGGCACAGAACAGCCGGCTGTTTCAGCTCACAGCCTGGTCGAACGACCCTGTTGCCGACCCTGCGTCCGAGTGGTACCTGCTGCAGGACCTCGCCACGCTCGAGCTGTGGAATGTGTGCCCGGCCGCGCTCGGCCGTGTCGCAGCGACCTACCGGGTGACCCACGCGAAGGGCGTGACCACCATCGAGCACACATGGCGGGCGCTGCACGTGATCGCAACGTGGTGTGTGGATGCCGATGAGGCGCTCAAGCACGTCAGCATCCGCATCACCAATCGAGGCGAGGAGGTGCAGCGGCTGCGCGTGATCGGGCTGGTCGAGTGGATGCTGGGCGCCCGACGCGCCGATCGCTCGACGGTAAGCACGGCGATGCGCCGGCATGTCGACGAGGTGGGCGTTGCGCACCCCGTGCTGCTGGCCACGCAGACCGATCATGCTGCGGGGTTCGGCGGCGCGACCGGGCTGTTCTGGGTCACCGGAGGCGATGGCGCGCTCGAGGACTGGACCTGTGATCGGCGCGAGCTGTTCGATGCGCGCGGACGTCTGGTGGTACCGGATCGCTTCGGCCAGCTCTGCGGGCTCGGCGCTGACCCGTGCGCCGCGCTGGGCAGCGAGCTGGAGCTTGCACCCGGCGTAACCCGACAGCGCGTGTTCGTCCTCGCCTGCGCGAGCGATGCCGCGTCGGCGATCGCGATGGTCGAGCGTGTTGCGCCCGCATCGGCCGCGCATCGGCAGAGGCTGGTGAGTACGCGCTGGTCGAACCTGCTTGCCGCCGTGAGTGTGGCCACGCCGGATCCGCTGTACGACGCCCTGGTCAATCACTGGCTGCTCTACCAGACGGTGGCGTGCCGGATGTACGCTAAGGCCGGCTTCTACCAGGCGGGCGGCGCAACCGGCTTTCGTGACCAGTTGCAGGACGCAATGGCGCTGAGCTGGGCCGAGCCGTCGTTGCTGGCGGCCCAGATCGAGATCGCCGCCTCGCGCCAGTTCACCGAAGGCGACGTGCAGCACTGGTGGCACGCGCCGGATGGGGCCGGCGTTCGCACGCACTGTTCCGACGATCGGCTGTGGCTGCCGTTCGCCTGCACCCGGTACGTGCAGTCGTGCGGTGATCGGTTGCTTCTCGATCGCATCGTGCCGTTCATCCTCGGCCCCGCGCTCGCGGCGGAGCAGGAGGACGCGTACTTCGTGCCGCAGGTCAGTGCCGAGACCGCTAGCATCTACGAGCACGCTGCGCGCGCGATCGATCGCAGTCTTGCCAGCGGCGTTCATGGCCTGCCGCTGATCGGAGGCGGCGACTGGAACGACGGCATGAACCGCGTCGGTCACCTGGGCCGCGGCGAGTCGGTGTGGCTGGCGTGGTTCCTTCTCAGCGTGGTCGAGGGATTCGCGCCGATTGCACGGGCGCGAGACGATCAGCAGCGGGCGCTGCGCTGGGAGGCTGCGGCCACGGGGTGGCTGGATGCGATCGAGCGCTCGGCGTGGGACGGCGAATGGTATCGCCGGGGCTTTTTCGACAACGGCGAGGCGCTGGGCGGCGCCGACCGTGAGGAAGCGCAGATCGACCTGGTCGCCCAGGCCTGGGCTGTGCTCTGCGGGCGCTCGACCCCGCAACGTCAGCGCGCGGCAATGCGCTCGGCGGATCAGCGCCTGTTCGATCCGCGGGACGGTCTGATACGACTGCTCGATCCGCCGTTCCTGGCTTCGCAGCCCAGTCCTGGCTACATCCAGGCGTACCCGCCGGGCGTGCGCGAGAACGGCGGGCAGTACTCGCATGCAGCGATCTGGGCGATGATGGCGCATGCGGCATGCGCCGACGGCACCGTGTCCGGCGGCGAGCGAGGTGACGCCGTCTACCGCTACTTCTGCTGCGTGAGCCCGGCGCATCGGGCGGCGCATCCCCGGCAGGGCACACGCTACGGTCTGGAGCCCTATGCGGTGGCGGGCGACATCTGCAGCCAGCCGCCACATGCCGGGCGCGGCGGCTGGAGCTGGTACACCGGTGCGGCGGGATGGTTGCACCGCGCCGCCATCGAGTCGATGTTCGGCCTGGATCTGCGCGCGGAGTCATTGTGCTTCGTGCCCTGCCTGCCCTCGCACTGGCCGCGTGCGGAGCTGACGTTGCGCAGGGAGGCCCGCGTGCTGCGCTTCATCCTGCTGCGCGCCACCGAAGAGCAGGCGGTGCAGGAAGCGCTGGCTACGCAAGGTCGTGTGCTCGCAGTCGGCCAGCTTCTGCACTGGAAGCGACTCGCAGGCGCGCACTGCTTCGTGATCCCGCTTGCCGACTAGCCGTATCCGAACCGTACTGGCAGCCTGCCGATGCTGGCCCGCGTCGTGGTGGCGGCCCGGGCCCGCGTGCTGCACGGCGTGCTCGGTGCGCTGGCGTACCGACGCCGTGCCGGGCCCCGGGCATGCTCGGATCGAGCAGAAGTGATCGCACGCGATGCGAGCGGTTCTGCCATCGGCACGTGCGAGGAGTGGTTGCCTTGGCTGGAGCGTGCCGTCCCCTTGCGGGGCTCATGGCCGAGACGTTGCGCAGCCACCCGCTGCGTGCGCGAGCCGGAAAGCCCGGAACACTTAAAGGAGTACGAATCATGCAGATCAGAAACCTTCTGGCCGCCGGCCTTGCGGGCGCACTCATCATCGGTACCGCGGGCTGCGCAGTCACGCGCGGACAGGAATCGGTCGGTGCCTACATCGACGATGCAGCCATCACGACTTCGGTCAAGGCCCGCTTCGTGGACAACCCCGCGGTCGATGCCTCATCGATAAGCGTGGAGACGCTCAACGGCACCGTCATGCTGTCCGGGTTTGCCAAGAGCGCCACCGAGCGCACCACCGCGGAGTCCATCGCTCGCAAGGTCAGTGGCGTGCGCGAAGTGCGCAACCAGATAACCGTCAGGCCCTGAGCGCCTGATGCCGCCGGATGGCGGTGCAGCGTGTGCAGCGTGGCATCTTTACCTGATGCGGCACCGGATGGTGCCGGGGAGAGCAGACATGAACTGGGATCGGATTGAGGGTGAGTGGAAGCGGTTGAGCGGACGCGCCAAGGAGCAGTGGGGCAAGCTCACCGATGATGACCTGACGGTGGTGGCCGGCAAACGGGACCAGCTCGCCGGCAGGATTCAGCAGCGCTACGGAGTGGCGCGGGAAGAGGCGGAGAAGCAGATCGCGGCGTGGCAGGCGGGCGCGAACGACGCGTGGTTCGGCAAGGGCGGCAAGGACTGATCCAGGGCACGCCACGGACGCGGCGAGCTGCCGCGCCCCTGGCCTGCATCGGATCCGCTCCGGAGGCGCGACGGGCTCAGCGCCCGTCCAGATCGGCAGGCTTTCCGGCCTCGTACAGGAACCAGATCCGTTGCTCGGTCTCGTCGAGCCACCCTTCGATCAGGCTGGCCGAGGCGATATCGCGTTGCGCGCTGCACAGCGCGTGTACCACCCGCAGGCGGTCCGCGACCTTGCGGTTGTCGTCGCGCAACTCGGCGAGCATGTCAGACGGGTCCACGTACTCGGCGTCGTTGTCGATCATGTGCTGGCTGCGCGCGATGTGGCCGATCGAGCGAAGCGTCGTGCTGCCCGTCTTGCGCACTCGTTCGGCAAGCGGGTCAGTCATCGCGTGGAGCTGAGCTGCCTGTTCCCCGAACATCACGTGGTAGTCCCGGAAGTGGGGGCCGCTCACGTGCCAGTGAAAGTTCTTCGTCTTCATGTACAGACTGAACACATCTGCCAGCACGCCGTTGAGTCCGGCAGCGATACCGGTCGGCGCTGCGGCATCGGTCTCGAACGGCGCGAGGGGACGCAGGTCCAGGGCGTTGCGTGCGAAGGTACGGGTGGGCATCGTGCTCTCGTTCATGGCCGCTTTCCTGAAGGCTCTGGCGTTTCAGAGGGCTGCGTCCGTGTGTGGCGGCATCGGCAAGCGATGAGGACGGGCAGCGTGGTGACAGTGATCAAGGCGATCTGGCTCAGGCTAGTGGCGACCCGCGTCAGCTTCCGTACGCTGGTGCACCGATCCCGGATCGCGTGTGCACGCGGACTCTGTGCCCGGACTGCCGTGGAGGCGAGCCGTTCGTTCAGAAGGTTGGTCACCTTCTGCGTGATCGCGAGGTTGCCCGACACGAGCATCACGATCACCCGCTCGCCGGGGCATTCCCACGCCGACATCTTCGGCACGACCGCGATGTGATCCGGGCCGGCGTTGGTGCGCGTGTCCGAGGCGAACACGATGCCCTCGTCGACGATCAGCGCACAGCAGTAGGTCATGACTGGTGCTGGGCCACGTCCGGTCCACCCGCAGCGCCCGCGGGCTGTACCGCATCGCCTGCGCTCGTCGCCGAGCCTGCAGCGCGATCCAGATTGAGCACGTCGACCGCCACCTTCATGCTCATCTTGCCGCCGCCGAAGATGATGCCCTTCAACGGCGTCACGTCGGAGTAGTCGCGGCCCCAGGCGATCGTGATGTGCTGGCTTGCCAGCACCTTGTTGTTGGTCGGGTCGAAGTCGACCCAGCCGATGCCCGGCACGAACACCGAGAACCAGGCGTTCGAGGCGTCCGCCCCGACCAGTTTCGCCTTGCCCGGGGGCGGCAGGGTCTCGATGTAGCCGCTCACGTAACGCGCGGGGATGCCGTGCGCACGCAGGCAGCCGATCGCCAGATGGGCGAAGTCCTGACATACGCCGCGCCGGTGCTCGAGAACCTGCGCGAGCGGCGTGGACAACGTGGTGAACTCCGGGTCGTAGCGGAACTCGCGGTGGATGCGCTCCATCAGTTCGAGCACGGCGTCGAGCAGCCGGCGCCCCGGTGTGAAGCTCGGGGCGGCGTACGCCGCGAGCCCGCGCTGGGCCTGGATCAGCGGCGAATCGAGCGCGAAGGCGAATAGTACTTTCAAACGCCCCTGCCAGCCCCCACGCGCTGCTGCCTGCAGCCGACCAGCCTCGCACCGATGCGCCGCAGGCCACCATTGGCCCTGGATCGGCTGGCCAACCCGGCCCGACAGCGCGCGATGACGCCTGCGTCGTGCGTCCTCACCCGCGCCCCGATCGTCGAGCGCAACACGCCCCGCCGTGCACCTGTAGCGCCCGTGCACGGTGTGCGCGCGATCTGCCGATGCCCTCCCGGCAGCGTCGCTGCGCCCGGTCACACCACCCACTGACCCGGCGGTGCGCGCGCCGCGTGCAGCACACGCGGCTCCTGCGCGCTGTCCGATGCGTGATCACCCTGCGCGAGGATGCGCGCAATCACCCCGGGGTCCTCGATGCTCGCCACGATCTTCAGCCGCGCTCCGCACTGCGCACAGCGCTCGATCTCGATACCGAACACCCGCTTCAGACGGCAGAATGAGCGCGGCCACCAGCCGCCGGGTTGTCACGGCGGTACGGCTGTCACGGTCAGTACAGGTCGACGCGCTTTTTCGGCTTCGCAGCCTGGAACAGGCTGTATCCCAGTGTAATGTCGGTGATTCATCACACCACGCATCGGGGAAACGAAAGCCGACCCGGTGCCACCCTTCCGCGGGTCGGGCTGGAATGCAGTTGTTGGCGCCGGCCGAGAATTGACCCCCGTCGTCGACTCCACATTGACCAGGAGAAGCAAGTCTCCTGCAACGGCCTGCCGAGGCACACAAGCTGTAAATCACATTCGGGACCGTGGTCAGTCTGGGGTGAGCACGACCCTGTGTATCTGGTCACTTCCCGGTCGGCCGCCATATGCTGACCGCAGACAGCATGCTCAGTGGCCAGTTCGTACCCGCGCAGACCCCAGTCGATCTGGTCGACGTGATGCGTGAGATCGACGACGCGGTGGCGGAAGCGTCAGCGCGTCGCCTGCGCATGGTGGCGACACAACAGGATTGACACCAGCGCGCTCGAGCGGCGACTATCCGCCGACGGCAGTATTCCCGCGAGGCAATCATGACACCTGCGACCGGTATCGCTCTGGCGTGTACGGCGTTCGTACTCGCAGTAGCCGCAGTTTCCGCGCGAGCCGACTGCGTCGACTACAGCAAGCAGCGCGCCCAGGCAGCCGGCGCGGCGCTCGCGCGCAATCCACCGTCCGCCGCCCGACTGGGCGTGCCCGATCTCGATGGGCTGATGCTTGACGGTCCGGGCACGACTGGCGACCCGAAGTGCGACGGGCCGGGGCCGTACAAGCGCTTCAACTACACCGCCACGGTCTCGTTCGCCGAACTGGTCGAGCGCTGGCACCGCCACATCCGGCCGCGCACCGAAGTCGACGGCATGAAGCGGGTGTGGTTCCGCAACCCGATGGATGCGCGCGGATTCCATCTGACTTCGGGCACCCGGGTCGAATTCCGGTTGAGCGGTCCGAACGAAAATCCAAAGATCGGGGGGCTCAGCATCATCCCGGCCGAGCAGCTGATGCCGCTGAGCGTGGCGAGCCAACCGTACACGGTGGCGGAGATCGTCGACGGGACGCCCTGGCCGGGTGGCCCGAAAGGGCCCCGGGTATTCGTGCGCGCAGACCAGGACGCCGGAACTGCAGCGCCCGGCGGTGTGCCGTCTGCGGCCAATCCTTCGCCCGCGGTCGCCGCCCCGACAGCACCCGCCGCCGTGCCGGCGGTAACTGCTGGCGCTCCCGCGGCCAGCACCAGCCCATCCACCGTGAACTGCCCGCCGCGGCAGGCGCAAGGCGGCGCCGCCGACGGCC
>CANGUQ010000031.1 GCA_947456915.1 Betaproteobacteria bacterium | reverse complement strand
GCGCGTCCGCGGTTCGCGCGCGCAACGGCGCTGAGGCAGGCGGCGTCCTGGTGCCCCGCAATCCACACCCGTGATCGCCCCGCCCCGCGCCGACTGCCGCCGCACGGCGCATGCCGTGACGCCCTGATCGCCCCCTGCCAGGATCGGATCGACGCGTGCCTGGCGGGCGCTGCGGCGACCGGCGCGACGCGCGCGTATACTGCAGCGCGAAGGCTCCCCCGAATTCCTGGCGAGGACGCGCATGACGGGTGCGAACGTTGCGGGCGCGGCCGGCCGGCCCGACAGCGAATTCGATGTGGTCGTGGTTGGCGCAGGCAATGCGGCCAGCTGCGCGGCGCTCGCCGCTCGCGAGCAGGGTGCGCGCGTGGTGATGCTCGAGGCCGCGCCGCTCGATGACTGCGGCGGCAACAGCCGCTACACCGCGGGCGTCGTGCGCTTCGCGTTCGACGGCCCGGACGATCTGGCGCAGCTCGTGCCCGACATCACTGCCGAGGAGCGGCGCGAGGTCGACTTCGGCTCGTACAGCGAAGAGCAGTTCCTCGACGACATGGGACGCATCACGCAGTATCGCTGCGACCCGGAACTCGCCGAGACGCTGGTGCGCCGCTCGCGCGACACGCTCGCGTGGGCGAGCCGCAAGGGCGTGAAGTTCCAGCTCGCCTACGGGCGGCAGTCGTTCAGGGTCGATGGCAAGGTGAAGTTCTGGGGCGGGCTTGCCGTCGAGGCCTGGGGCGGCGGGCCGGGGCTGGTGGACAATCTCCACAAGGCGGCGGCCCGCGAAGGCATCGAGATCCGGTACGAGACCGAGGCGCGGGGGCTGATCCAGGACGAGATGGGCGTGGTGCGCGGTGTGCGCGTGCAGCGACGCGGCGAGCGCTTCGACATCTGCGCGCAATCGGTGGTGCTCGCCTGCGGCGGGTTCGAATCCAGCGCCGAGATGCGCAGTCGCTACCTCGGCCCGAACTGGGATCTGGCGAAGGTGCGCGGCACCCGCTACAACACCGGACTCGGGTTGCGGATGGCGCTCGACGCAGGGGCGCTGCCCTACGGACACTGGTCGGGCTGCCATGCGGTGGGCTGGGATCAGAATGCTCCGGCGTTCGGCGATCTGGCAGTCGGCGACAACTTCCAGAAGCACAGCTACCCGCTGGGCATCATGGTCAATGCCAGCGGTGAGCGCTTCGTCGACGAAGGTGCGGACTTCCGCAACTACACCTACGCGAAGTACGGCGCGGTCATCCTCGCCCAGCCAGGCATGTTCGCGTGGCAGATATTCGACCAGAAGACGATCGGCATGCTGCGCGACGAGTATCGCATCAGGCAGGTGACCAAGGTTCGGGCGGCCACGCTCGAGGAACTGGTGACGAAACTCGAGGGCGTGAACGCGCGGCGCTGTCTCGAGGAAATCCGCGCATTCAACGCGGCCGTGCAGACGCACGTGCCGTTCGATCCGGCGGTAAAGGATGGCCGCGGCACGGTCGGGCTGCGCGTGCCCAAGAGCAACTGGGCGCAGACGATCGATCAGGGTCCGTTCGAGGCGTACGCGGTGACCTGCGGCGTCACCTTCACCTTCGGCGGCGTGAAGGTCACCCGCGACGGGCAAGTCGAAGACACCTCGGGGCAGCCGATCCGGGGGCTGTTCGCCGCCGGAGAGATGGTCGGCGGACTGTTTTTTCACAACTACCCGGGTGGCTCGGGGCTGACCTCCGGGGCGGTGTTCGGCCGCATCGCGGGGACATCGGCCGGGATTCACGCCCGGCGCGCCTGAGGAGAAGGCGCGCGGCGACAGCCTGATCGAAGCGGCGCGCTGCACGCTACACTCACCGGGAGCGCGCGCGCTGCCTCCGCGCCGTACGCTGACGACACGAGAGGTTGCGGGTGCCACGACAGCCCGCGCAGATGAAGAAGCCACGCAGTTGGCAGCAATCGCGGCCGCAAGGATCGGACCGGTGGTCGCCCCGTAGCAGCAGTTGAAGACACCTCGACAAGGGAGCTTGAAATGGATCAGACCCAGGCAGCAGGCGCCGGCGCCGAACTGGCCGTGCCCGGCGGTGACGCGAAGATCGCGAACCGCAACAGCTACGACCCCAGCCGCACGGTGAAGGAGCAGGTCAGCGAGGCAGAGTGGAAGGTGCGTGTCGATCTGGCCGCCTGCTACCGGCTGATGGCACTGTTCGACATGACCGAGATGATCGCCAACCACATCTCGGCGCGTATCCCGGGCACCGACAACGAGTTCCTGATCAATCCTTACGGGATGCTGTACGAGGAGATGACTGCCTCGGACATGATCAAGATCGACATCGATGGCAACGTGCTGTTCAACGCCACCAAGTACGGGGTGAACAAGGCCGGCTACGTGATCCACAGCGCCGTGCACAAGGTGCGCCACGACGTCGACTGCGTGATCCACACGCACACGATCGCCGGCATGGCGGTGTCGGCGATGAAGTGCGGCGTGCTGCCGATCGCACAGACCTCGATGCGTTTCGGCGACATCGCCTATCACGACTACGAGGGCATCGCGCTCAACATGGACGAGCAGTCGCGCCTGTGCGCCGACCTCGGCAATCGCGAGGCGATGGTGCTGCGCAATCACGGCCTGCTCACCGTCGGCCCGTCCATCGCCGAGTGCTTCAACAACATGTGGCGTCTCGAGCGCGCCTGCCAGATCCAGATCGCGGCGCTGTCGTGCAACACCGAACTTTCGCTGCCGCCGAAGGAAGTGGTCGATCAGACCGTGCACCTGTACCAGCGCGGCACGCGCCGCCCGTTCGGCCTGCTCGAGTGGCCGACGATGCTGCGCAAGCTCGATCGGGAGAATCCGGGGTACGACGCGTAGGCGGCGACTTCCGGTTGCGCAACGACGAAGGGGGCTGCCAGCCCCCTTCGTCGTTTTCACCCGCTCGCTCCCACGACCACGAAAAAGGGGCCAGGCCCCTTTTTCCTGCCTTGACCAGCCCCTCATGCTCGTCGCGCCAGAGAAAAGGGGCCTGGCCCCTTTTTTGTCCCTTTCCCGTCCTGTTCGCTGCTGTTGGCGGCGGGGAACCGTCCTTCGTTCGTCCGCTGCGCGATCAGGCCGCCTTTTCCAGCTTTGCTTCGCCCCACGTCGATGCTGGCACGAACACTTCGCCGGCGAACAGCAGGCGTGCGGTGCGCAGGAAGCTGCCGCCCGCGATCGTCATCGATGCGCCCTCGCCGGCGGTGCGTACCGCCACGCCGAGCGTGCCGCTCGGGTGTTCGATGACGATGTCGGCGAACGGGCCCTTCGGCGCGCCGACGATGCTGCCGGCGAGGGTGCCCGGGAGCATGACTGCCGAACCGACGCACAGCGCGCCGGTCACCGCGTGCGCAGCGTGGCAGTTCCACGGCACGAAGTAGCGCGAGGCGATCGCGGCGCCGCCCTCGGGGGCCGTACCGCGCGCCGGTGCCAGCAGGCCGACCTTGGGCACGACCTTCTCCGACACGTCGCCCATGCCCATCATCTCGCCGGCCTTGCGGCGGATCGCCTCGAACTTCGCGATCAGCGCCGTGTTCGCGTCGAGTTCCGGCTTGGTCTCGTAGCCGGTGATGCCGAAGTCGGCTGCGCGCATCAGCACCATCGGCATCGCCACATCGATGCAGGTGGCCTCGATGCCGTCGATCACGTCGAGCGGCCTGCCGGTGGGGAAAAGCCTGCCGGTCTTGCCGCCGACGATGCTGGAGAACTCGAGGTAGACCGGTGCCGCAGTGCCGGGTACGCCGTTGATCGACGCCTCGCCCTCGTAGTTCACCACGCCGTCCGGTGTCTGCACCGTGGCGGTGATCACCGCACCGGTGTTCACGTTGTGGATGCGCACCCTCGTCTGCGGGGAGCACGCCGCGACCAGGCCTGTTTCGATCGCGTACGGGCCGACGGCGGCGAGCATGTTGCCGCAGTTCGGGCTGAAATCGACCACCGGCCTGTCGACCGAACACTGCGCGAACAGGTAGTCGATCTCTGCGTCGGGGTGCTTCGACTTCGAGATGATCGCGATCTTGCTGGTCAGGGTATCTGCTCCGCCGATGCCATCGATCTGGCGCACGTCGGGCGAGCCCATCGCAGCCAGCAGCACACGCTCGCGCGCTGCGGGTTCGTCCGGCAGATCGTCGGCGAGGAAGAACGGGCCCTTCGATGTTCCGCCGCGCATCAGGATGCAGGGCACTGCGATCTGGCCGGTACGCTTGAGCAGGTTACGCATGGGAAGCACCACAGCAAGGTGATCAGTCCGGGATCTTATCCCGAGCGGCGTCGTTCGAAAGCGAGTGCGCAAGCCTGCGGTCGATCAGGAACCACGCGCGTCGTGCGCTCGGCGCCTGAACCCGACTCGCATACGGCGATCCCGTCACCTGCGGTGACGGGCCCCTCGCCGCGGCGCTCGCGGGCGCCTTCGCGCGGGCGCGCGATGCCGGAAGTGTGGAGTCGGCGCCTGAACCCGACTCGCGTACGGCGATCCCGTCACCTGCGGTGACGGGCCCCTCGCCGCGGCGCTCGCGGGTTCACTCCGCCTTCGCGCCGGAGTTCTTCACGATGCGCCCCCACTTCGCGACCTCTTCGCGAAACAGGGTGGCGAACTGGTCCGGTGTTCCTTCGAGGGCATCGGCGCCGAGGGCAGCCAGCTTCTCGCGAAAGCCGGTGGAGCGGGTGATCTTCTGGATCGCGGTGTTCAGCCGCACGATGCTGTCGCGCGGTGTGGCTGCGGGCACGAACACGCCGGTCCAGGTGCTGGCGTCGACGTTGATCCCCTGTTCCAGCAGCGTGGGCACCTCGGGCAGCACGCTCGAGCGCGTCGCGCTCGCCACGGCGAGGATGCGGATCTTGCCGGCACGAATGAACGGCAGCGACGACGTGAGCTGGTCGAACATGCTGTCGACCTGTCCGCCCATCAGGTCGGTCAGCGCGACACCGCTGCCCTTGTACGGCACGTGAATGAACTGTGCGCCGGTGACCGAGCGGAACAGCTCCCCGGTCAGGTGATTGGACGTGCCGGTGCCAGCCGAGGCATAGGTGATGCTGCCCTTGCGCTGCCGGACGATGGCGAGATACTCCTTTGCGTTCCTGGCCGGCACGCTCGGGTGCACGGTGAGCACGATGGGAACGTTCGACACCGGTGCGACCGCCGCGAGATCCTTGACCGTGTCGAAGCTCAGGTTCGTGTACAGCGTGGCATTCACCGCGAGCGAACTCGAGCCCATCAGCATCGTGTAGCCGTCGGCCGGTGCGCGCGCGACGAATTCCGCGCCGACGCTGCCGCCGGCGCCTGCACGATTCTCGATCAGCACCGGTTGACCCAGCGCCTCGGACAGCGAAGGCGCGAGCGTGCGCGCGGTGATGTCGACGTTACCCCCGGGGGCGAAGCCCACGACGATGCGCAGCGGCCTGGACGGGAAGCTCTGCGCGGAGGCGAGGACCGGGACGAGCAGCGCAGCCGCTGCGAGCAGGCGGATTCGGGTGGACATGGCATCTCCTGGAGCGGAGGATTGTTAGGGTGATGCTTCGGGCAGTCAATCGGGACGGCGGCGCCGCAGCTTCAGTCGGCGCGGATACCCGCGTCGCGGATCAGTCTGGCGAAACGCGCCGATTCCCTGCGGATCAGCGCGGCGAGTTCCTCGGGCGTGCCCGACATCGGTTCGGCGCCCTGCGCGCTGAGGCGTTCGCGAAACGCGGGCGCGGCACTCGCCGCGGCGAGCGCCCGCGTGAGCCGGTCGACGACCGGCTGCGGCGTGCCGGCGGGGGCGAACAGGGCGAACCAGTTGCCCGCTTCGAAGCCGGGCAGGCCGGATTCCGCGACGGTCGGCAGATCCGGGAAGGTTGCACTGCGTCGCGCGGAAGTCACTGCGATCGGCTTCACCCGCCCGCTCTTCACGTGTGGCAGCGTGGTGATGAAGGTGTCGAACATCAGATCGACCTCGCCGCCCATCAGCGCCGTGAGCGCCGGCGCGCCGCCCTTGTAGGGGATGTGGGTGAGCGTGATGCCGGCCTGCGCGCTGAACAGTTCCACCGCCAGGTGCGGTGCAGAGCCGCTGCCGGAACTCGCGAAGTTCAGACGTCCCGGGGTCCGGCGCGCGAGTGCGATCAGATCCTTCACCGTCTTCGCCGGGACCGAAGGGTGGGCGAGGATCACGTAGTTCAGGGTGGCGAACGGTCCGATCGGTGCGAAGTCACGCTGCGCGTCGTAGTTCGGGCGCGACAGATGCGGGATGATCGCGAAGGCCGAGGCAGTGCCGAGCAGCAGCGTGTAGCCGTCCGCGGCCGCCCGGGCGACGAACTCGGTGCCGACCGCGCCGCCGGCGCCGGCGCGGTTCTCCACCACGACCTGCTGACCCAGCGTCTCGCCGAGCTGGCTGGCGAGAGCGCGGCCGAGGATGTCGTTCGCTCCGCCGGGGGCGAAACTGACGATGAGCCGCGGCGGCTTGACCGGCCACGCGGAGGCCGCTGCCGACTGCGCGCGGACCGCCGACGTCGGGGTGGCCGTCAGTACCGCGAGCAACGCTGCGGCGGCCGCGCCGGTGCAGGGACTGCAGCTCATCGATCCTCTTCTGACACGGCATTGCACCTGTTGGGCGAGCGACGCGCCCGGAGTGTACGGCATCGACGACTGCCACGGCGGTGTACCATTTCCCGCTGTCGTTCCGACGTCCCGCCGACCGCAGGAGACCCGAATGCTGCTCGAAAAGCTTGCCGACTACGCGATCCACGAACAGACCTCCCGCCTGCCGGACGAGGTCTGGCATCACGCCAAGCGCTGCGTGATCGACTGGTCGGCTGCGCTGCTGCCGGGGATGGAGTGCGCGCCGGCCACCGTGCTGATGAACGCGCTCGCCGACGAGCTCGACCACGGGCGCGCACTGCTGCCGGTGTACGGACGCAGCGCGTGCACGCGCGCTGCCGCGCTGATCATGGGCGCGGGTTCGCATACGGTCGAGTTCGACGACATCTATCGCGCCGGGGGCTATCACCCGGGTTCGCCGACCATCAGCGCGGCGCTCGCAGCGGCGCAGTCGGTGGACGCGAGCGGCGAGACGTTCCTGCGCGGCGTGATCGTCGGCTACGAGATCTCGACGCGCGTGTGCGAGGCAGTCATGCCTTCGCACTACGTCTACTGGCATACCACTGCCACCATCGGCTGCATCGGAGCCGCGGCCGCTGCCGCAACGGTGCTCAAGTGCGATCGCGAGCAGTTCATCAACGCGATCGCCAGCGTGGTGACTCACATGGCGGGTCTGCAGCAGGCGTTTCGTTCCGAGTCGATGACCAAGCCGATGCACGCCGCACATGCAGCCGATGTCGGCGTGATGTGCGCGCTTGCCGCGAAGAACGGGCTTACCGGCACACCGGACATGCTGGAGGGCGAGATCGGCTTCGGCGTGGCGATGAGCAAGAACGCCGACTGGTCCAGAGCGACCGCCGGGCTGGGCGAGAAGTACAACATCACCGAGATCACATTCAAGAACCACGGCTCCTGCGGTCACACCTTCGCCTCCATCGACGGCGCGCTGGTGCTCAAGCAGAAGTACAACCTCACGCCCGAGCAGATTGCTTCGGTGCGGCTGGAGACCTATGGCCAGGCGACCGAGATCTGCGGCCGCGATACCGTGAGCTCGGCGTTCGAGGGCCGCTTCTCGCTGAGGTTCACCGTGGCCAGTGCGCTCGTGCACGGCAGCGTGCGGCTCAACGCCTACACGCCCGAGCGGCTCAACGACGCGAAGGTCAGGGACCTGATGACACGCATCGAGCTGGTCGAGGACCCGGCGCTGACGGCCGGGTATCCGAAGCAGCGCGCCTCGCGGGTGAAGATGACGCTGACCGACGGCCGCCAGCTCGAGTTCTTCCAGCCCTATCGCAAGGGTGATCCCGAGCAGCTCCTCACCGACGAGGAGGTGGACGCCAAGTTCATGGAACTGGCGACTCCGGTGCTCGGCGAGGCGAAGGCGAGGACGCTGCTCGCCGCGCTGTGGGCGACGGAGAAGGGCAAGGCCGCGGCGCTGCCGTTCGCGAAGTAGCTGCCGCGATACCGCATCGGGAGAGGGCGCGTCCCAGGAAGGCGTGAGGCCCGGCGCGAGACGAGCGCGAGCAGGAACTCACGGTTCCACGAGAGACCTGCGCCGCGATGGACGGCTCTACCGCAAGGCCCGACTCCCGACCGCCGAATCGCGGCCCCCTGCCGCACCAGCCCTGAAAAAGGGGCCTGGCCCCTTTTCCGGGCGGGGCTTGCGGGAAGTCAGCCGAAGTAGGCGTCCTCGAGCACCTTCATCTCGACGGTCCTGTTTTCCTTCGAGTCGCCCTGCATGTATTCGCCGCTGGGGTTGACGCGCGTACTCGCCTTTCCCTGCAGCGCATAATTGGGTGTGCCGACGCGGAGCATGACCAGCGGACCTGCGCTCTCCACCGAGTGGAAGCGGTACAGCGAGCCCTTGGGGATCAGGATGCCCTCGTGTGCGTGCAGCGTGGCCATCTCCCCGTCCTGATCGTAGAACGTCGCCGCGCCCTGCAGGATCACGAACGAGTGGTCCTCTGTCGGATGCGCATGCAGGCCGTTCTCACCGCCGGACGCATACACCTTCACCATCACGGTCAGGTCCTCCGTGGCCGCTACCGGGATGTTGGCGCGCCCCTGCGCGAGCAGCGGGGTGCGCATCCTGAATGCCTGCGGCCTGCCCTTGTTGGATGCGGCCAGCGCGCTCAGCTTCTCGCGCAGCAGCAGCGAGCTGTCGCGGGCGGATTCCATTTCCTTGGCTTCGAGTTTCATCGTCGGCTCCTCCGGGCGTGGGTGGCAGGGAACTTGCGAGCCTTGCGTTGAGTGGCTGGCCCGTTGCATTGTACGCAGCGGTGCGACGGCGGGGCGGCGCAGTACTCCCCGGATCTGCCGCCGCAGCCGCTGCAGCACCCGCCCGCTGCGGCTTCGTACCGCGGCCGGCCCCGCCCGCGCCGGTTGCGTGCCTTGCGCACGCGGCAACGCCACGCACCGAGGACAAGTCCGATGCCCGCTTCGCTGCACACTCGCCTCGCACCCGATCGGAGCGCGCCGTCAGCGCCTGCGCTGCTGACCATTCCGTCGTCGTGGCGGGTTGCCGGAGGTGCGGCGCTGGTCGCCTGCGCGCTTGGCGTGGCGGCCGACGGCGCGCGCGCGCAGGTCGCCACGGTGTTCCCGGCCAAGCCGGTTCGCATCATCGTGCCGTTCGCGCCGGGTGGGCAGTCCGACATCATCTCGCGGACCGTCGGTCAGCGCATGGCAGAGCAGTGGGGACAGCCGGTGGTGTACGACAACCGGGGTGGGGCCGGCGGCACGCTGGGCATCGAGGCGATGGTGCGCGCCCCGGCTGACGGCTACACGATCGGCGCCGGCAGCCAGAGCGCGCTGTCGATCGCGCAGCACCTCTACGCGAAGCTGCCCTACGACCCGCTGAAGGAGGTGCAGGGCGTGGTGACGCTCGTGCTGACACCGTACGTGGTGGCGGTCAACGTGCGGGTACCGTCGAGGAACGTCGCCGATCTGGTGAAGATCGCGCGCGCGAGGCCGGGCCGCATAGCGTTCGGGTCGTCCGGTGCCGGCTCGATCTCGCACATCGCCGCCGAACTGTTCGGCGACGCCATCGGCGCGAAGCTGCTGCACGTTCCGTACAAGGGCACGGCGCCGGCGCTCACCGGCGTGGCCACCGGCGAGATCGACATCATGTTCGCCGACCTGACCCCGGTGCAGCCGCACCTGGACGCCGGACGCGCGCGGCTGGTCGGCATCGCCGGCTCGGCCCGCAGCCCAGCGGCGCCGGGTGTCGCGACGCTCGCCGAGCAGGGCCTCAGGATGCAGGCGATCGACGGACGCTACGGGTTCGTCGTGCACGCGGCGACGCCGCGCGAAACGGTCAATCGCCTCAACGCCGCGGCCGTTGCAGCGCTGAAGACGTCCGAGGTGCGCGCGCGCTTCGACCAGCTCGGCTATGCGATCGTGGGCGATACGCCCGATCAGTATCAGCAGGCGATTCGCCAGGAATCGGAGGCGTTCGGCCGGGTCATCCGCAGCGCGGGCATCAGAGGCGAGTGAGCCGATCGCGACCAGGCTCAGTCCGCGCGCGCGCCCGACTGCCGGATGATCACCCGCCAGCGCGGAATCTCGCTGCGGATCAGCGCGGCGAACGCCTCCGGCGTACTCGACACCAGATCCACGCCCTGACTGGCGAAGCGATCGCGCAGTTCGACCGAATCGACGATGCGCACCAGTTCGCCGTTCAGGCGTGCGAGCAGCGGCTTCGGCAGACCGGCCGGGGCGAGTACGCCGTACCACGGGGTCATGTCGTAGCCTGGCACGCCGGCTTCGGCGAGCGTCGGAATCTCGGGCGAGCTCGCCGAGCGCACCGCGGTCGACACGGCCAGGGCGCGGAGCTTGCCTGCCTTGATGAACGGCCCCGAGGTGAGCAGATTGGAAAACATCATCTGCACCTGACCGGTGACCAGATCGGTCAGTGCAGCCGCGTTGCCCTTGTACGGCACGTGCACGATGTCGATCTTCGCTGCGCTCTTGAACATCTCGGCCGCAAGGTGGGTGGGGCCGCCCGTGCCCGCCGAGGCAAAGTTGAGCGTGCCGGGCTTCGCCCGCGCGAGCGCGATCAGTTCCTTCACGTTGCGTGCCGGGACCGAGGGGTGCACCGAAAGCGCGAGCGGCCACGTGGCCACGAGCGAGATCGGCTGGAAGTCGCGCTCCGGGTCGTAGTTGACCTTGCCGTAGAGGGTCGGATTGATCGCGTGCGTGCCGACGTGGCCGATCATCATCGTGTACCCGTCGGGCGCGGCGCGGGCGACGATCTCGGTGCCGACGACGCCGCCGGCTCCGCCGCGGTTGTCCACCACCACCGGGGTACCCAGTGCGCTGGACAGTGGCTCGGCGAACGCACGCGACAGGATGTCGGTGGGGCCGCCGGGCGCGAACGGCACGATGTAGCGGATCGGCCGGTCGGGATACTTCCGCTCGACGCGATCGGCAGCCGCAGCAGGCAGCGCCACTGCCCACAGCGCAGCCGCAGCGAACGCAGCAGGCCGCAGTGCACGCCTGCGCCAGCGGACACGACGATGGTGCCGCGACGATTCGGACATCCGGAAATCCTCCTGTCGGACGGGCTGCGGTGCCCCGGCAGCCTGTCGCCGTCGCGTACGCTGGACGCGCCCGCACATGCGTGATGATAGCGACTTGCTACACTGGCGCCTCGTTCAGCAACAACCACGCCCGTCGTCCAGACCGTGTCCAGCAATCCTGCCGGTAGCGCCCGCCGTCATCTGGTCTGCCTGACCTTCGACTTCGATGCGATCTCGGGCTTCATCGCGCGCGGCACGCCCACCCCGTCGGCGATCTCGCGCGGCGAGTTCGGGCCCAGAGTGGCGGCACCGAGGCTCACGGCCATGCTCGGCGAGCGCGGGGTGTCCACGACGTGGTTCGTGCCGGGCCATACCGCGGAAACCTTTCCCGAGGCGGTGGCAGCGGTAGCCCGCGCCGGCCATGAGATCGGCCATCACGGCTGGAAGCACGTGCCGCCGGCAACGCTTTCGCGTGACGACGAGGAGCGCGAACTCACCCGCGGCATCGCCGCGATCGAGCGCGTGACCGGTACCCGCCCGACCGGCTATCGCTCGCCGTCGTGGGACCTGTCACCGCACTCGATCGAGCTGATGCTCAGGCACGGCTTCGACTACGACAGCAGCATGATGGGCGATGACTACACGCCGTACTACGCGCGGCAGGGGGACGTGATCGAGCTGGAGTCCGCGGCGAGGTTCGGCGCGAAGTCTGCTCTGGTCGAGATGCCGATCAGCTGGTCGACCGACGACGCGCCGCACTTCGAGTTCATGCGGTATCCGAACGCGATCCGTCCCGGCAACATGAACGCCGGGCTGGTGCTGGAGAACTGGCTCGCCGATTTCGACTACCTGCAGCGCACGCTCGACTGGGGCGTGCTCACCTACACCTGCCACCCGTTCATCATCGGGCGCGGGCACCGCATCCTGATGCTGGAACAGCTGGTTGACACGCTGCTCGCCCGCGGGGCACGGTTCGTGCGCATGGACGAGGCGGTACGCGAGTTTCGCGCGCGGACCGCGGGCTGAGCGCGGTGCTGGTGTAGGCTCAGGGGGCCGAGGTCGCCGTCAGGCGCGGCCGGCCACCGATGAGGAGACGGTCATGCCCAAGGGCCAGCAACGCAGCAACAAGGAAAAGAAGAAGCCGAAGCAGACGAAGAAACCGCTGCCTGCCGGGCCGTCCGGCGCAGTGATTCCGTCTGCGGGCAGCGGCGGCAGCCGGGATCGCTCGCCGCAGCGTTAGCAGGCTGCAGGGACGCTACTTCGCCGCCTGCAGCAGATAGGCGATCAGGTCGGCGCGGTCCTTCGCGTCGGGCAGGCCGGAGTAGGGCATGCGGTTGGCCGGCACCACCTTCTGCGGGTCGGCGACGAATGCGTCGAGCGACTGCGCAGTCCAGGTCAGGTTGCTGCGGCGCAATGCCGGCGAGAAGCGGAAGGTGTCGAGCGCTGCGGCCTTGCGACCGATGACGCCGGCGAGGCTCGGCCCCACGCCGTGAGCGCCCGGCTCCAGTGCGTGGCAGGCCCGGCACTCCTCGTACAGCCTTTCGCCGCGCTTCGCATCGGCCTGCGCGAGCGCATCACCGGCGCCCGCGATCAGCAGCCCCGCCAGCACGCCGGCAGTCGCGCGCGCGAAGGGGGCGATACACGCGGCGCCAGCGGCTGCGGCGCGGCGGGAGTCGTGCTGCCGCGCTGCCACACCGGCTGCATCGGCAATGGCTGCGGAGTCGAAGGCCGGTCCGTTCATCGTCTGCTTCGCCATGGCTACCCCAGCATCCCCGGATTCTTCACATATCGCTTCGTGATCAGCTCCGCCGTGCGATAGGCGAGTGCGCCGACCAGACCGGTCGGCTGATACGCTCCGTTGTGCCGGAACACGTTGGCGCCGACCAGGAACAGGTTGTGCGCGTCGAAGCTCTGCAGCGAAGGGTTGACCGCACTCACCGCGGGATCGGTGCCCATCGGCGTGCCGCCGGCATTGTGCGTGGACAGGTAAGGCACTACCGACCACGATTGCGGGGCGCCGCTGGCGGCGTTCATCCGCGTCGGCTTCATCGACTTCGCGATCGCGTTGACCACCTGCGCGGCGTGCGCATTGAGCCGGTGCTCGTTGTCCTTGAAGTCGAAGGTCATGCGCAGCAGCGGTTGGCCGAACGCATTGCGCCAGGTCGGGTCGAGGTCGAGCCAGTTGTGCCGGTGCGGCATCGATCCGCCGCTCGAGGTGATGCTCATCTGGGTGTCGGCCCACTTCGCTAGCGCCGCCTTCCACGCGCTGCCCCAGGCCGGGGTGCCCGAGGGCACCGGCCGATTGCCGATCGGCAGGTTGGTGTTGTTGCCCGAGGACACGATGTAGCCGCCGAGCGCCCCCAGCGGGCCGCGGTCGAACTCCCAGTTCGCGTTGAAGTCGTCGATCACCGTGTTGGTGCCGCCCGCCGAGATGAACCGGTTGAAGTGCCGATCCTCGAAGTACAGATTGGCGGCAGTGCGCGTCTCGTAGCAGTAGTTGCGACCGATCACGCCGCGGCCGGTGGCCGGATCGTAGGGCCGCCCGATCCCCGAGAGCAGCATCAGGTGCACGTTGTTCAGCGTGAACGTGCACAGCAGCACCATCGCCGCCGGCTGCTCGAGTTCCTCGCCGGTCAGCAGGTTCGTGTAGAGCACGCCGGTCGCTCGCTTCGCCGCCTTGTCGTGGAGCACGCGCGTTACCCAGGCGTTGGTCCGCAGCTCGAAGGTGGGCTGCCTGAGCGCTGCCGGCACCACCGTGATGTGCGGGCTCGCCTTGGCATTGGCCTCGCAACCGAAGCGCTGGCAGAAGCCGCAGTACTGGCAGGCGCCGAAGCGCGCGCCGTCCGGATTGGTGTAGGCGCGCGAGGCGTTCGCGGCCGGGCGCGGGAACGGGTGATAGCCGTTCGCGGCGGCGGCCTCGCCGAACATCTGTGCGGACAGCACACCCTTCAGCGGCGGCAGCGGATACTCGCGCGCGCGCGGCGCCTCGAACGGGTTGCCGCCCGCCTGTACCGCGCCGCGCAGGTTGCCCGCCTTGCCGGAGGTCGCAGCCACGTACTCGAAGCGGTCGTAGTACGGCTCGAGCTGGGCGTAGTCGATGCCCCAGTCGTGCAGGTCGATCTCGGCGGGGATGAACTTGCGGCCGTAGCGCTGCTCGTAGAGCGAGCGGGCCTTGAACTCCATGTCGGTCCAGCGCCACGTGCCACCGCTCCAGTGCAGGCCCGAGCCACCGACGCCCTCGCCGGGCAGGAACGCGCCGAGCCTGCGCACCGGCAGCGCTTCCTGATCCGGGCGATTGCGCATCGTGAGCGTGTCGCGCGCCGCGTTCTGCATCATCCCCTGGCGTTGCACGTAGCGCAGTTCGTCGCGCACCTGCGGAATCTGGAAATCGCCTTCGGTGGTGGTCATGCGCCCGCGCTCCAGCGCCACCACGCGCAGACCCGCCTCCGAGAGCTCCTTCGCGAGAATGCCGCCGGTCCAGCCCAGACCGACGATCACCGCGTCCACTTCCTTCAGTTTTCGCGCCATGTCCGGGTCCCCTCAGCTCATGTCGGCGATGCCGAGCGGGTTGGCGACCGGGCGCCTGCGATCACGGAACGTGTCGATGTTCTGCTGGTTCACCGCCACCACGCCAGGGAAGCCGACCAGCTTCCAGCCCGCCTTGTCCCGGTTTCCGCCATAGATCGGGTCGGCAAACATGCCTTCCATCACGTTGTCGTAGAGCATGGCGAAGAAGGTGCGCGCCGGCGGCCCGTTCTCGAGCGTGATCTTGCCCTGCTGCAGCCCGACCAGGAAGGTCTCGCGCTGTTCCGCCGAGAGCTGGTCGAACGGGCGTCCCCAGGTCTTCACGCACCAGGCGTTGGCGGCGGGAATCGCGGCGCGATAGAGCTCCGCCGGCGACAGCGGCAACTGGTAGCCCTGGTTCGCGCTGCCCTGCTTCCAGGGTCCCTGCCGGTACATGCGGTCGCCGCTGCCCCAGCTGCTGGCGAGCGCGCGATCGATGTAGACGTGCAGCCCCAGATCCGTGCCCTTCGCGGTCAGGGCGTCGGCGGGGATCATGTGATCGACCACGGCCTCGATGAACGCACCTTCGTCGGGCGTGAG